>CALXIU010000215.1 GCA_944388415.1 uncultured Ruthenibacterium sp.
CCCCTTTGAGGGGAGCGTGTAAATGAGCAAGCAGCAGGGGACGGTGACAAAGGGCAACAAGCGCATGTTAAAATCATTTCATGTTGGCGCTTGCCAGTACGATGTTGTCGTGTTCGAACTTCGCGAGGAAGCCTGTCTTCTCGTAGAACTTCGGCATTTTCTCCCGCACGCCCTCGCGCGTATAGAACGCGTCGTCCTGCGCGATGGGCAGCGTCACAGCGCGGTGCTCGGAGGCGGACTTGTACACCGCCATGATGAGTTCCATCGTGTTGCGGCCCGCCTGCCCGTCCACGAGCAGCGGCTCGCCGTCGTCAATGGCGCGCAGCAGGTTGTCCGCGAGGCCGGCGTGTCCCTCGTACTTCAGCGAGGGAATGGCCTCATAGGCCGCGTGCAGCTGATCCAGCAGCTCCGTGTTCTCCTGCGGGAACCCGTTTTCCTGCGGCGTGTCCGCGCACATCGCGTGCGGGATCTCCAGATTCGCCTTCTCGCACGCGAAGGTCAGGCCCTGCTTCTGGCCGTGGCACACGAGGTTCGCCGACAGCTGCGCGAACGTGCCGTCCGCGTAGCGCAGCATCGCCATCGAGAGATCTTCCTCCTCGCTGTTCGTGTGCGCGACGTTGCCCAGCATGGCCGACACCTCGCACGGCATCCCGGCCATCCACGCCAGCAGATCGATGTGGTGCACGGCGTGGACGAACGTGCATCCGCCGCCCTCCGTGGACCAGCGGCCGCGCCACGCGAGGTCGTAATAACTGCGCCCGCGGTACCAGTACGAGTTCACCTGCGTGTACAGCAGCTTGCCCGCGAGGCCGCTCTCCAGCAGCTTCTTCGTGCGCCAGATCGGCGTCAGGCAGCGGCTCTGCGCCACGACCTGCAATTTGTTCCCGGTGCGGCGCGCCGCGTCGATCATCTCGTCGCATTCGCGCAGCGACGGCGCCATCGGCTTCTCCAGCAGCACGTGACAGCCGTGCTCCAGCGCCCACACCGTGATCTCACAGTGCGTGTCGGGCGGCGTCAGCACAGCCACCACGTCGCAGCCGGACGCCTCGATCGCCTGTTTGTAGTCCGTGTACGCGGCGGCGTCAAGACCGGCCGCGTCAATGGCCTTCTGCGCGGACTCCTGATGCCGGGCGACGATGCCGACGACCTTCGCGCGGCCGTCAAGCCCCTCAAAGGCGTCGATGTGCGTGCGGCAGATCGACCCCGCGCCGATGAGCAATACCTTGTGCATGTCTAGTGCTCCTTTCAAAAATGCGCGCGCCGGACAGGCGCGCGCTGTGTGGTTTGTAAACTGTATCAGCCCAGTGCGAAGAACAGGAAGCCAATCTCCCTGAAGTTCATATTGCCAGCGCCCCGCCGCGCCCCTCCGGTCCGGCGCGCCGGAAGGAGAAAGGCGGAACGCTGTTCAACAAGATCACATCGCGGGCGTCGTGTCCCGTAGAATGAGCCCGCACGAAAGGCAGATCGTCCGCTCCACACCGCCCTCGCGGTTCAGAAGCCGGATCATCTGCTCCGCCGCCCGCCGGCCCGTCTCGTGCAGACGGTTGTCCACGGACGACAGCTGCGGATAACACACCGTGCAGTAAATGCTGTTGTTGCAGCCGATCACCGCCACGCGGTCCGGGATCGCGACGCCCAGCTGCTGGAGCGTGTGCACGCCGCCCGCGGCGGTGATGTCCTCCGTGTACTGGATGGCGTCCACCCCCGGATAATCGTGCAGGATGCGGTTCGTGATGATCTGCCCGCCCTGCATCGAGCGCTCCGTGTGGAAGCACATCGGCTCGATGTCGCAGTCGCTCGTCGCGCGGAGATATCCCTCCAGCTTGTTGTGCTCGCTGGAGGTCTCGCTGTCCGTCACGATGGCGATCTGCCGCCGCCCCGCGCGGTACAGGCGCATCACCGCGTCATAGATGCCCTGCGCCTCGTCCGCCAGCACGCCGTAGGCGTTTTTTACCGGCAGCACCGCGTTCGTGAACATGACCGGCGTGTCCGGGATGTACCGTGTGATGTAGTCCTGACACACCGGCGTGACGAAGATCGAGCCGATGAAAAACACGCCGTCGACCTGCTGCGCGCTCAGCGCGCGCAGGTACTCGCCCGCGCTGGACGGCTCGCCGCCCAGATTGCACAGAATGCTGCCGTATCCGGCCGCGGCCATCGTCCGCTCAATGACGTAGGCGATGGCGGCGTGATGCACGTCGCGGATGTCGACCGTCATGATCGCCACATTTTTGCTCTGGCGCGTCGCAAGCCCCTGCGCCACCTGGCTGGGCTGATAATCGCACCGCTCAAGGATCTCCTGTACCTTCCGGCGCGTGGCGTCGCTGACGGCGCCCCCGTTCAGCACGCGGGAGACGGTCGCGATCGAAACGCCGGCCTCGCGCGCAATGTCATAGATGGTCATAGGCACTCCTCAACCCGTTCGGCCCGGTATTGAACGATGAAACGCATTGTAAGCGCTTACACTACCATGATGATATCATCTGGTTTTCTCATTTTCAAGTACCGTTTTTCACAAGATTTCCACGAAAAAAATGGGAAAAACGATGTTTTCTTGGCGGAGGGGGACAATCTTTCACGATTTTTTCGCCGATGCTTTGTGCGTTTTGCCGTGCACGGAAAAAGCCGCCGCATCCAAAGATGCGGCGGCCGAGGCTGTCGAAAAAGTTCGCAGAGCGAAAAAATCGGGTGGCCTCCCCATTGAGGGGAGGTGCCGGAGCGAAGCGAGGCGGAGGGGTGAATTGCACTCGTTGACCGATACAGCGAACTTTTTTCAAAGCAAAATTGTCAGGCTCGTGCAGTT
>CALXIU010000216.1 GCA_944388415.1 uncultured Ruthenibacterium sp.
GCCACCCGTTTTTTCCACGTTGTCTGCATCATTGAATCCCCTTCCTTTCCGCGCAAGCGGAAGCATGGCACCCAGTATACCGGATAAGTCTGGAAAAATCCTTGAAGCGCGCGGACCGCCTTCCAGATTTCTTCAAGGAAACGGGTGTATAATAAGGAATGAAAAGAGAGGAGCGATGAAATGCGCATTTTGCTGATTGAGGATGACGATGCGCTGCGCGCAGTTCTGATGCCCGTGCTGGAACAGGCGGGCTTCGGCTGCGACGCCGCGGCCGACGGAGCGACGGGTGCGGCGCTTTTGCTGCAAAACCCGTACGATGCAGTCGTGCTGGACCGGATGCTGCCGGAGATGGACGGGCTGCGCGTGCTGCAAACCGTCCGGCGCGCCGGGTGCCGTACGCCGGTGTTGATGCTCACGGCGCTCGGCCGCGTGGAGGACCGCGTGGACGGCCTCGAGGCCGGGGCGGACGATTACCTTGTCAAGCCGTTCGACAACCGCGAGCTTGTGGCGCGGCTACGCGCGCTGTGCCGCCGCCCGGCGGACGCGGTGGAGACCGGGCCGCTGCGCTTTTGCGACCTTGCGCTCGACGCCGCTTCCCTGTGCCTGACGGGGCCGGGCGGAACGGCGCGGCTCTCGAAGAACGAGACCGCCCTGTTCGAAGCGCTTTTGCGCCGGGGCGGTCAGCTCGTGAGCCGGGAGACGCTGTTTCACGCGGTGTGGGGCGCGGAGGATTTTGTCGAGGAGGGAAACCTCGACAGCTACATTCACTTCGCGCGCCGCCGCCTGCGTGCGGTGGGCAGCGCCGCGTCGATCTGCACCGTGCGCGGCGCGGGATACTGTCTGGAAGCGGAGGGAGGCAGATGATCCGGGCGCTTCACCGCCGCCTGACGCTTGTGTACGCCCTGCTCTCGGCGCTTGTGCTGGCCGCGGCGCTCGGCGTCGGCGGCGTGCTCGAGGCTCGGGCGCTGCTCGCGTCCGACGAGGAGAGCCTGTTCGAGGCGGCGGAGGCCGTCGCGGGGCGCATGAACGGCCAAAACAGAATGGAGGACAGCTGGCTCGCCGGGCAGGAGCAGGCGTACGACTGCCTGTTCTATGTCGAGGACAACGGCGTCCCGCTGGCGCACACCGAGCAAAGCGGCGTGCAGGCGCTATTGACAGACGAACTGCTCGCCCGGTGCGCCTCGCTCGAGGCGGCGCAGCGCGAGAGTTTTGTCTTCACACCGCCGGGCGGCGGGCGCTGGCGGTGTGCGGTGATCGCCGCCGCGCCCGCGAACCTGCGCCAGAGCGCACGGCCCGTGCTGGCGCTGCGCGACACGGCGCTGCTGCGCGGGCGGCTGGCGAGCGTGGCGGTAAAATACATTTTGCTCTGGGTGGCGGGAGCCGCGCTGCTCGCCGCCGCCGGGGCGCTGCTCGCGCGCATCGCCATCCGGCCGACCGCCGCCGCCGTGCGGCAGCAAACCGAATTCGTCGCCGCAGCGAGCCATGAGCTGCGCGGCCCGCTGACGGTCATCCGCAGCAGCTTGCAGGCAGCCGGGGACGAACCGGAGCGGCGGGAGAAGCTGCTGTCCATCGCGCTCGGGGAAACAGAGCGCCTTCGCCGGCTGACGGAGGAGCTTCTGTTTCTGGCCGGGCAGGACGCGAACATTCTGCGCCTGAACCCGGAGACGCTGGAGCCGGACACGTTCCTGCTGGAATTGTGGGAGGCATGGCGCGCCCCGGCGCGCCAGAGCGGACACGAGCTCGCGCTACGCCTGCCCGACAAGACGTTTTCACCCGTCTGCGCCGACCGCGCAAGGCTGGAACAGCTGTTTGGCATTTTACTGAACAACGCGCTCGAGTACGCGCCCGCGGGCACGGCCGTCGGCCTCGGCGTCGAGGCGCGGGGCAAGGATGTTCTCTTCTCCGTGCGCGACCGCGGCCCCGGCGTCCCGGTAGCCGACCGTCAGCGCATCTTCCGGCGGTTTGTGCGCGGCGAGGAAAGCCGCACCGGGAAGGAGCACTTCGGCCTCGGCCTCTCCATCGCGCGCCAGATCGCTCAACTGCACGGCGGGAAGCTCTGGGTGGAGGACGCGCCGGGCGGCGGGGCGGTGTTTTTCCTGCTCTTGAAAGGCTGACTCACTGTTCGGCCAGCCAGAGCGCCGCGCCCTGCCGGGCGGTCTCCACGGCCTCATCGAGGCTTGCGCCGTCAAAAATCTTCTGCGCGCCCGCGCCGGCGGCGTTGCGCAAAATCGTGGAGGGCACGGACGGATCCATTTCCTCCAGCACGGCGACGATGTCGGTGCTTGTCTCCGTGCCGTACTCGGCAAAGCCCGCCTCCCACTGGGAGAGGATGGCGCTTTTCAGCACCGGCACGCCGTCGTTCGCCGTCTGCCGCTGGACTTCCTCGCTCAAAAGCGTCTGCACGAACTGCACCGCGCCCTCGGAGTTTTGCGACGACGCGCTGACAGCCGCCGCGCACGCGGGCTGGATGCTAGTCGCGCCGCTTGCCGAGGCAAACGCCTTGACCTCGCCCGCGTTGGCGGCGCCCTCACCGTACGCATAGTAGAAGTCGCTTCCCAGCGAATTCATGGCGAAGACCGGCCCGCAGAAGGCGCGGCAGGTGCGGTTGATCAGCCCGCTCAACGTGCCGTTCTGCGGGTGGTAGTAGCTGCCGCCGGGCTGGTCGAAGGGCGCGGTGTTTTTCAGCTCGCGTCCTCCGCCCGACCGGATCTGCGCCAGAAGTTCATAAAAATTGCGGCAGGCGTCCTCGTTCAGCGCTCCGCCGCGCCAGATGGCCCCGGCGTAGACGGGATAGAACGTATCGAACAGCTGCACGGTGGTATTGTAAGAGAGCAGCGGGATGTTTCCGTTCTGCCAATCCTCGACGAGGTTTTCCTCCTCGCTCAGAAGCTTTGCCAGCGTCCCGGCGTTGTCGATGGCGGCGAGCGTCTCTGCGTCCGCGCCGATCAGCGTCGGGAAACAGCGGACGGGGACGGCGTAGAGGCCCTCATCCATCTGCCACAGGCCCGCGAGGTTTGCGAGCAGCCCCTCGGTGCTCACCTTCCCGGAGAGATCGGCCAGCAGTCCCTTTTCGATGAGGCTGTCCACGGGCATGTCGTCCACGATCAGCACGTCCGGCCCCGCGCCCGCCAGAAGCTGGGTGTTCAGCTGCGTGAGAGCGTCGCTGCGGTTCCCGCTCACGGTGGCCCAGCCGCCCTCCACCGATTCCTCCAGCGCGTAGGTGTACGTCACGGCCGAGCCGGTCGCCTTCTGGAACGCGTTCACCGCTGCCTCGACGGTGTCGGAGCGGTAGAGGCTGAACACGGTCAGCGTCCCGCCCGCAGGCGCGGTCAGCTGTGCGTCCCAGCGGTAGCGCAGCAGGCGGTTGTTCCCGCTTCGCATGTTGCCGTCGCTCATCTGGAAATAGAGCGTCTCGTTCGATGTGGCGGCGGCGCTCTGCACGAACATGCCGGGGTCGGTCAGGCCGTAGCGGCTCCCGTCGAGCACGGCCTCGGCTGTCGTGCCGCCGGGCGTGTAGTGGCAGATCTGATTTTCCGCGTCGAGCACATAATACCCGTTCTCCGTGCCGCAGAGAAGGCGGCTGCCGTCAAGCTCCGGCACGCTGAGCTGCGCGGGTGCGCCCGCGCGGTCGTACGCGGTCAGCGCCATAGAGCTGTCCATGACAAACAAGGTGTCGCCGCACGCGGCGAGGGCGGTATTGCCCTCGCGGAAGGTAAGCTCCGCCTCCCCGGCGGGCATCGTCTCGATTTGTTTCGCCGTCCCGTCCCGCACGGCGAAGAACGACGTCTCGCTCTCGCGCTCTGCGCTCTCGTCGATGGTGGTCACCGACCAATAGAGCTCGCCCTCCTGCGTGACGTAGGCGGTGGGGTACGCGATGCCCTCCCCCACCTGCGCGGCCAGCTGCTCGAAGCCGCTGCCGCTCCGCTCCTGCCACTGGCCGTCCGGGCCCATCGTGTACCAGTGGGCCGTCTGCTGCGCCAGCGGCGCGGCGGCGTTCTCCACTGTGAAGGCGTGGAGCGTGTCGCCGACCGCATAGAGGCCGACGTTGTAGTTTTTGTCCGGCGAGGCGTCCTCCTCAACATATCCGCCGGTCGTCTGGACCTGCGGCGCGGAAGCGGACGAGCTGTCCGCCGTGCAGCCGCCCAGTGAGGTGGCAAACAGGGCGGCGAGCGCCCCGGCAAGGATTCTGTTTCGTTTTTTCATGGCAGGGTTCCCCTTTCGGATGTTCGATGCCGCCATTGTAGCAGACGTCTCTCTAAGCAGTCTCTAAGCTCCTTTAGAGATTGCTTAGAGACAGGACGTGATAGTATAATGGTATCATTTCCGAAAAAGGATGGATAGCCCTTGAAAATTTTGCTGGTCGAAGACGAAAAGGCCCTGCGCGAAGCGCTGCGGGACACGTTGGCGACGTGCGGGTACACGGTGGACTGCCGTGAAAACGGCGAGGACGCGCTGGACGCGCTGTGCACGGGCGGGTATGACGTCGCTCTGCTGGACCGCATGCTTCCGGGGATGGACGGCCTTGACGCGCTTCGGGAGGCGCGCCGCGCCGGGGTGCGCACGCCGGTGCTGATGCTCACAGCGCTCGACGCGGTGGGCGACCGGGTGGCGGGGCTCGACGCCGGAGCCGACGACTATCTGGCAAAGCCGTTCGCAACGGAAGAGCTGCTGGCGCGCGTCCGGGCACTGAGCCGCCGCCCGGCAGAGTGGGAGGCGGAGACGCGCCTTGTCCGGGGCGACGTGGAGCTGCGCCCGGACAGCCGCATCCTCACCGGCCCCGCCGGGGCGCACACGCTCTCTCAGCGCGAGTGCGCGATGCTGGAGCTCTTTCTGCGAAACCCGGGCGTCACGCTTTCGCGCGAGCGGATCCTATTGTACGTCTGGGGGCCGGAGAGCGACGTCGAGAGCGGGAACATCGACAACTACATCCACCTTGTCCGCCGCCGTCTGCGCCTCGTCGGCAGCCGGATGGAGCTTGTCACGCGCCGCGGCGCGGGCTATCTGCTGGAGGTGGCCCCATGCTGAAACGTCTTCGGCTGCGCATCACGTGGCTGGCGTCACTGCTCACCGGAGCGGTGCTGTCCGCGGCGCTCCTGTTCTCGTTCGCTGTCGCCCGGCGGCAGTTTCTCGACAGCCGGAGAGCCGCGTTTGAGACGGCGGTCAGCCAGCTGCAATACCAGTGGGAGCGCTTTGACGTTTTGGAGGACAGCTGGCTGCGCGAGCTGGAAGCGCAAAACGACATGCGTGTGCTGCTGACGGAAAACGGCCGGACGCTGCTCTATTCGCTGCGCGCGGACGATGACGCGTCCGCTGTCTTTGACACCGCCGGAGCCGTCGCCGCCGCGGACTTCGGCATCGACGCGGCCGCGCCGCCGCTCGCCGGGGTCGCGGGGCAGAGCGCGGACTTCGCGTTCCGGGCAGGCGGCACGGACTACCTCTGCGCCGTGCGCCTGACGGGCGCCGCGAGCGGGCGCTGGACGGGCATTGTGGCGGTGCAGAACCGGACGGCCGAGCGCGCCTACACGCTGCGGCTGGCGGCGCTCTTTCTGCTGGCGGCGGCGGCCGGGTGGGCCGGGCTGTCCCTCGTGTGCTGGTTCGTCGCCGGGCGCGCGGTGCGCCCCGTGGGCCGTGCGATGGACGAGCAGCAGCGGTTTCTGAGCGACGCCGGGCATGAACTGCGCACGCCGCTGGCCGTCATCCGCGCAAACGCCGGGGCCGCGCTGCGGCAGCCGGAACAGTCCCGGAAGTATCTGGAAGTGATCGACACGGAGAGCTGCCGGATGGGCGCGCTCGTGGACGAACTGCTTCTGCTCAGCGCCGGGGCAAGCGCGCGCACCCGTCTGCGCCTTGCCCCGCTTGAGCCGGACACCTTTTTGCTGGATTTCGCCGAGAGCATGGAGCCTCTGGCGCAAAGGCGAGGCAGACGCCTGACGGTGTCGCTGCCCGAGCACGCGGCTCCCGCCGTCGACGCCGACGCCTACCGTCTGCGCCAGCTGCTGGCCGTCCTCGTGGACAACGCGCTGCGGTTTGCCCCGAAGGGCAGCGCGGTGGAGCTGCGCCTTTGCGCGAAGGGCGGCCGCGTGCGGTTTTGTGTGACCGATCACGGCCCTGGCGTGCCCGACAAGGACAAGCGGCGCATCTTCGAGCGCTTCGTCGGCAGCGGCGCGGACGACGGCGCGCGCCACTACGGGCTGGGCCTCGCCGTCGCGGCGGAGCTTGCCTCGCTGCACGGCGGGAAGCTCTGGGCGGAGGACGCGCCGGGCGGCGGGGCGGCGTTTTTCCTCGAGCTGCCCGCGCGGCGGGCGTGATTCAGCCGCGCTCCGCGAGCCGCAGCGCTGCCGCGCTGCGGACGGCTTCACAGGCCCCTTCCTCCGTGAGTGCACCGTCGTACCACCGCGCGGCGGCCTCGCGTGCGGCCTGCCACAGCACGTCGTCCGGCGTCACGGCGGCGAGGGAATCGAGGAATGCATCCTCTCCGTTCGTCACGGTGAAGGGGTCGGTCTCCCGCACTCTGCCGAGCGCGGCCTCAATCCCGCTCTGCGTGACGGGCAGCGCGTCCAGCCCCGCGGCGCCCTGAACGCCGTCCGAGAGCATCAGCCGCACAAATTCCGCCGCGAGCGCCTGCTGTTTCC
>CALXIU010000217.1 GCA_944388415.1 uncultured Ruthenibacterium sp.
CGCTCTGCCGCGCGCCCCCCGTGCGCCGCGCCCGGCGGGGCCGGCGCGCTCCCCGCGAGCGCGCTCCCCCCCCCCCTCGGACGGCTCGCCCGGGCTGCGGACGCGGCGCGCGCGGGAGGTGCTGTCGTCACTGATGGGAGAAACATGAAGTTTTTCAGACGTATTTTGCTCTGCCTCGTCGTTGTATTGGCAGCGGCGTTTCTTCTGGTGCGCCTCGGCGCGCTGGACGCGCTGGGCCGCGCGTCGTATCCGCAGAAATACACGGAGTCCGTCGCGCGCTGGGCCGGGGAGTACGGCGTCGACGAGCTGCTCGTCTACAGCGTCATCCGTACGGAGAGCGGCTTCGACCCGGTGGCCGAATCGAACGTCGGCGCGCGCGGGCTGATGCAGATCACGGAGGAAACGTTCGATTGGATCAAATCGAAGATCGCCGCGGACGAGGCGGTCACGTTCGACTCGCTCTATGAGCCGGACACGAACATCCGCTTCGGCGCCTATCTGCTGAGCGTCTGCCTCTCGCGCTACGAGGGCGACGTCTCCACCGCCGTCGCCGCGTATCACAGCGGCATGGGCCTTGTGGATTCGCTCGTCGAAAACAGCGAGTACTCCGCCGACGGCGCGACGCTGCACACGTTTCCCTATGCGCAGATGCGCAACTATGTCTACAAGATCAGCCGCAGCTATGCGGCTTATCAGCGTCTTTACGGCGCATAAACGACCGCGCAAGCGGACAGCAAAGGAGAGAACATCATGGATCAGGAAATGAAAACCGAGACGTATCTGTATGAGGCCGAGCACATTGCCGACGCCCGTCCGGACGACGTGCAGAAGGCACAGGCGTTCTGCGAGGAATACAAGGCGTTCATGGACAACGCCAAGACCGAGCGCGAGGCCACGGCTGAGGCGGTGCGCCTGCTGGACAAGGCCGGCTACACGCCGTTTGAATACGGCCGCACGTATGAGGCGGGCGCGAAGGCATATGTTGACAACCGCGGCAAGTGCGTCATCGCGTGCACCATCGGCCGCCGCCCGCTCGCAGACGGCGTGCGCCTCGCCATCGCGCACATCGACTCGCCGCGTCTCGACATGAAGCCGAACCCCCTGTATGAGGACGCCGGCCTCGCGCTGTTCAAGACGCATTACTACGGCGGCATCCGCAAGTATCAGTGGGGCGCGACGCCGCTCGCGCTGCACGGCGTCGTCTACCGCGCCGACGGCACGTGCGCCAACGTGCGCATCGGCGAGGACGAGGGCGACCCCGTCTTCTGCGTCACCGACCTGCTGCCGCACCTCGCGGCCGACCAGTCCAAGCGCACGCTGGCCGAGGGCCTCAAGGGCGAGGAGCTGAACGTCGTGCTCGCTTCGCTGCCCGACGGCGAAGCGGATGACAAAAAGCGCTTCAAGCGCGCCGTCATGCGCATCCTGCACGAGAAGTACGGCATCACCGAGCGCGATTTCACCCGCGCCGAGCTGTGCGCCGTGCCCGCGGGCAAGGCCGTCGACGTCGGTTTTGACCGCAGCCTCATCGGCGCGTACGGCCACGACGACCGCGTCTGCGCCTACACCGCGCTGCGCGCCGAGATGGACACCGCCTCGCCCGAGTACACGACGGTCTGCGTGCTGACGGACAAGGAGGAGGTCGGCTCGGACGGCGTCACCGGCCTGAACAGCGACTACCTGTTCCACTTCCTGCAGGATCTCGCCGACATGCAGGGCGTCGTCTACCGCCACATGCTGCGCAACTCGAAGTGCCTGTCGGCGGACGTCAACGCGGCGCTCGACCCGACCTTCCCGGAAGTACATGAGAAAAACAACGCGGCATACATCAACCACGGCGTCTGCGTCACGAAGTACACCGGCGCGCGCGGCAAATCCTCCACGAACGACGCCAGCGCGGAGCTGCTCGCCTTCGTCACGAACCTGCTCGACGCCGAGGGCGTCTGCTGGCAGACGGGCGAGCTGGGCAAGGTCGATCAGGGCGGCGGCGGCACGATCGCGAAATACGTCGCCAACCGTAACATCGACACGCTCGACATCGGCGTGCCGATGCTGTCGATGCACGCGCCGTTCGAGCTGGTGGCAAAGCTCGACGTGTATCACACGTATCTCGCGTTCTGCGCGTTTGCAAAATAATTTGACGCAAAACAGTACACAAGCGCCCCGTTTGGCGTTATAATGGTGCAAAGCCAACAGCCCAGGGCGCGCGGTGAGATCTGCCGCGCGCCCGCATGGGAAAAGGAGATCGGAAATGAAATTGTTGTCCATTGCGGTGCCCTGCTACAATTCGCAGGATTACATGCGCCACTGCATCGATACGCTGCTCACCGGCGGCGATGAGGTGGAAATCCTCATCGTTGACGACGGCTCAAAGGACGGCACCGCCGCCATCGCGGACGAGTACGAGGCGGCGCACCCCGGCGTCGTGCGCGCCATCCACCAGGAGAACGGGGGACACGGTTCCGCCGTCATGGCGGGCGTGCGCAATGCGCAGGGCATCTACTTCAAGGTGGTCGACAGCGACGACTGGGTCGACACCGACGCATTCGCAAAGGTGCTTGACACGCTGCGCCGCCTCAAGGAAGAGGGCACGGAGGTCGACCTGTTCCTGTGCAATTACATCTATGACAAGGTCGGCGCGAAGCACAAGCGCGTCATGCGCTACGCGAACGCCATCCCCACGGAGAAGGTCATCACGTGGGACGAGGTGGGCCGCCTGCGCAAGGGCCAGTACATCCTGATGCACTCCGTCATCTACCGCACGCAGGTGCTGCGCGACTGCGGCCTCGAGTTGCCGCGCCACACGTTCTACGTCGACAACCTCTTCGTCTACGTGCCGATGCCGTACGTCAAGACGATGTACTACCTCGACGTCGTGCTCTACCACTACTTCATCGGCCGCGGCGGCCAGTCCGTTCAGGAGGACGTCATGATCCGCCGCATCGACCAGCAGATCAAGGTCAACAAGCTGATGGCGCAGCAGGTCAAGCTTGACACGATCGAAAACCGCCGCCTGCGCAGCTACATGTTCAACTACCTCGAGATCATCACCGTCATCTCGTCCATCCTCTGCCTGCGCTCGGGGCTCGAGGAGAACTTCTGCAAAAAGCAGGAGCTCTGGGAATTCCTTGAGAAAAACGACGCCGACGTCTACCGCCGCCTGCGCCGCGGCATCATGGGCCGCGTGATGAACCTGCCCGGCAAATTCGGCCGCGGCATCGCGGTGACGGCGTACAAGATCACGCAGCGCACGGTCGGCTTCAACTGAGAGGGGTGCGATGGAGAATTTTCACATCAGCGAGGCAGCGCGGCCATTCTGGCAGACGCTCACGGACGACCAGCGCCGGCGCTTTGCCGCCGGGCTGCGCCCGCAGACATACCGGCGCGACGGGCTCGTCGCCGGGGCCGGTTCGGACTGCCTCGGCGTCGTGTTTGTGCGCAGCGGTGTGCTGCGCATCTCGCTGCTTTCGGAGGAGGGCCGGGAGGCCGTCATCTCCCGCATTCCGGCGGGCGAGGCATGCCTTCTCACGGCTTCATGCCGCATTCCCGCCGTGACATTTGACGTGCAGGTGCAGGCGGAGACGGACTGCGAAGCGGACGTTCTGCCCGCGGGGTTGTTCGGCGCGCTGATGCGCGAAAATCTCCGGCTGGAAAATCTCGTCTACCGTTTGATGACGGAGCGCTTTTCCGATGTCGTCAACGCCTTGCAGCGCATGTACTTCATGACGCTGCGCCAGCGCGTCGCGTCGTTTCTCGTCGGGGAGACCGCGCGCACCGGCTCGCCGGAACTGTCCCTCACGCAGGAGCGTCTCGCGCAGGCCATCGGCAGCGCGCGGGAGGCCGTCAACCGCTGTCTCAAACAGATGGAGAAGGATGGCCTTGTCCGCCTCGAGCGCGGCGGCCTCACCGTGCTGGACGAAGGCGCGTTGCGCGCCGAGACATGATTTCAATAAAAAGCCGCCGCGGAGACATGCGTCTCCGCGGCGGATTTTCGCTCATACTCAGAACAGCGAGACGAGGCGGTCTTTCGTCTGCAATCCGACGAAGCGCTGCACTTCCTGCCCGTCCCGGAACAGGATCAGCGTCGGGATGCTCATCACGTTGTAGCGCCGGGCGATGTCCGGGTTCTCGTCCACGTCCAGCTTGCCGACGTTGTAGCCCTCGGCGGCCATCTGCTCAATGAT
>CALXIU010000218.1 GCA_944388415.1 uncultured Ruthenibacterium sp.
GTCAGGCCGAGACGGAAGCCCTCGAGAAAGAGCGCGCCGCCATCGAGGCGCAACTTCCCGATTATGCGGAGCTTGACGCGCAGCGGCACGCGCTCTCCGACACGCAAAAGGCGCTGGACGCTTTCACTGCCGACGCGCGATCCTGTGACACGCAGCTCGCCGCGCTGACACAGAGCCTTGAGGCGATGCGCGCGGAACGAGAGCAGCTCAGCGGCGCGGGAGAAGAACGGGCGCGTCTGGAAGCGGCGCGGCAGCAGAAAGAACTGCGCCTCAAAACGCTGGATGCGCTGGCCGCGGCGCTGGCCGATCTCTCCGCCGCGAAAAAGGCGCTTGTTCAGGCGCAGGGCATCTATCAGGAAAAAGCGCGCATGGCGTCAGAGAAAAAGGCTGCCTATGACGCGCAGCACAGGGCGTATCTGGACGAACAGGCGGGCATTCTCGCGCAGACGCTCGCAGTGGGTGTCCCGTGCCCCGTGTGCGGCTCTATAGCACACCCCGCGCCCGCGCGCATCGCCCCGCACGCCCCCACGCGCGAACAACTCGAACTCTTCCGCCGCACGGCGGAAGAGGCGGAGCGTGACGCATCTTCCGCGAGCGCCGAGGCCGGGCAGCGCAAGGGAATTTGGGAGGAAAAGCGGGCGGCCGCCGTGCGGGCTGCGCAGGAGGCGCTGCCCGAAACACCGGTGGAAAAAGTTTCCGCCGCATTGCCCTCCGAGGCGGAGGAGACAAAACGCCGTCTGGCGCAGCTTGCGGCGGACATCGCGGCGGCGCAGCGCAAAGAAAAGCGCCGCGCGGAGCTTGACAAACAGCTGCCCGCACAGCAGCAGCGCGAAAAAGCGCTCACCGAGCACATCGCAATGCTTGGCGCCGAAGCGGCAGCCGCCCGCGCGCAAATCACCGCAGCGCAGCAGCACGTCGCCGCTCTGGCGGAAAAGCTGAAATTCGAGAGCGAATCCGCGGCACGCGCCCGCACCATGCAGCTTCTTGAGCAGCAGAGACAGAGAAAAGCTGCGCTCAACGCCGCACAGCAGACCTTTGAACAGCGCAGCGTCCTGGTGACGTCTCTGACGGCCAAAGCGGATGAGATGGCTAAACTTCTTCAGGACCGTGAGCCGTTCGATCTTGCGGCGGCGAAGGAAGCGCGCGCGAAACTGGCCGAGCGAAAAGCCGACGCGTCGCGCGCGCGGCAGGAGCATCTGGCCCGTGTGCTGACAAACCAAACCGCTTTGGAGCACATCCGCAGCGCACAGGCGGAAGTCGAGGCGCTGGAACAGCGTCTGACATGGATGCGCGCGCTGTCCGATACTGCCAACGGCACGCTCAGCGGGAAGGAAAAGATCATGCTGGAAACGTATGTGCAGATGACTTACTTTGACCGCATCATCGAGCGGGCGAACACCCGATTCATGATCATGTCCGGCGGGCAGTACGAGCTCAAGCGCCGCCGCCAGGCCGCCGACAACCGCAGCCAGACGGGACTGGAGCTGAACGTCATCGATCACTACAACGGCACGGAGCGCAGCGTCAAGACGCTCTCTGGCGGCGAGTCGTTTCAGGCGTCGCTCTCGCTGGCGCTCGGATTGTCGGACGAGATTCAATCCGCGTCCGGCGGCGTCCGGCTGGACACGATGTTCGTCGACGAGGGTTTCGGCTCGCTCGACGAAGAATCGCTCCGGCAGGCTGTCAATGCACTGTCCGGCCTCGCAGAGGGCAACCGCCTTGTCGGCATCATCTCCCACGTCTCGGAACTCAAGGAGCGCATTGAACGCCAGATCGTCGTCAAAAAGAACGCGACAGGCGGCAGCAGCGTGGAGATCGTTCTCTGAACCTTTGAAAGATTTTTCGGCAGGAAACGGAGGAGTCAAAAAATGCTTGCGGGGCGGTGCAACACACAGCAGCCGTTCGAATACGGTCTTTCCCACATTTTATGGAGCGCGTTTTCACTTCTGTGGTACCGCTGGATCATTTTTCGCCCTCTTCCGGGAATGAGCGCCGGTTCATCCGGGATGCTGCTCGCCGGACTCGTGATCGTGTGCGCCGCCGCCGGATGGCTGCTCACGCAGCGGAACCACCGAAATTCTCTGCAAAAATTCGCAACGCTGTTGCTGCCCTATGAGATCTACACCGTTTTCACGCTGGGAAGATATTTCCGCCTTGGCCTCGTTCTCTCGTTTGCGGTGGCGGTGCTCAGCTCGGCAGCCATTTGCGCAGGGATCTTTTCGCATCCCATTCGAAAAACGCTGGACAGACGGCGCGTCCTTTTCAGCCGCATCCGAAGAAGCGTCGTGGCATCCCGCACGCTGCTTGCGCTCAGCCTGTCCTCCATGCTGATTTTCGCCATTGTCACGCAGCTCAACGGCGGAATCCCCCTTGCCGTCACTTCGGCGGCGCAGATCAGCTCCGACGCATGGGGCGATCTGGTCGATGAAAACATCTCCACATTGACCCTGCTCGATCCCGCGAAATGGAATGATCTCACAGCCGCCCAAAGGCTCGGCGTTTTGCAAACCGTCGCGAATCTGGAGCAGAGCAGCCTCGGCATCCCGCATGAACTCACCGTCAAAACGGATATTCTGGACCAGGATGTCCTCGGTCACTATAGTTACATGGAGCATCAGATCACAATTGATGTGCAGCATTTGGAGGATTCCAGCTCGGAGGAAGCGCTCATTACCGTGCTTCACGAGTGCTATCACGCTTATCAGCATGTGCTTGTGGAGGCGTACAGCGAAAGCGACGAACGCTACCGTCAGCTGAGCGTTTTTTCCCGTGCGCGCCAATACGTGCAGGATTTTTCGCACTACGCGACCGGTTCCGACGAAGAGGATTTTCTGGATTATTATCTGCAATCTGTCGAATTGGACGCGCGTATCTATGCCGATTTCACCGCAGGGGAATATCTCGATACCATCGGCGTCAGCCCGGACGGGGAGGAGGCCGAGCCGGCACCGTCCGCGTCCAGCGCTGCATAAGCCAATCGGAAGGAGTTTTATGATGCGATTTTTGATTTCAATGGGTGACGGCCCGAACCGCGACAGCTTTTTCACCCCGCGCGCCGTGGCGGAACTGGAGCGCCACGGGGAAATCATCTGGAATCCCGCGCGTGGGGACGCAATGACAAAGGAGGCGCTCATTGAGCAGATCCGGGATGTCGATGTGTTGTTCTCCGGCTGGGAGACTGCAAGAGTGGACGCGGATGTTTTGCGCGCTGCAAACCGGCTCAAAATTCACGCGCACACGGGCGGATCTGTCGCAAGCTACGTCAGCCGCGAGGAGTATGACGCGGGTATCGTTGTGCTCAGCGGCAACGATCTCTACGCAAGAAGCGTCGCCGAGGGCTGCCTGTGCTACACGCTCTGCGCGCTGCGCCGCATCTATGATTTCATGGATTCCGTCAAGTGCGGCGGCTGGAAGCCTCAGCCGGATCATTCCAGCGGATTGATCGGCAGAAAAGTCGGAATCGTCGGATACGGGGCGATCGCCCGGTATTACATGCAGTTGCTGCAATGGTTCCGGCCCGAATTGCTCATTGCCTCCAATCACATCACGGACGAGGAGGCCGCTCGTTTCGGTGCACGCCGTGCAACGAGAGAAGAAATTTTTTCAACCTGCGATATCATTTCCCTGCACTCCGCGCTCAACGAAACCACGCGCGGCAGCATCACGCGTGAGCTGCTGCACGCCATCCGGCCCGGCGCGCTGTTTGTCAATACGGCGCGTGCCGCGCTTGTCAATGAGCAAGCGCTGTATGAAGAGCTGAAAACCGGCCGCTTTGGCGCGGTGCTCGATGTGTATCATCAGGAACCCCTTGCGCCGGACAACATCCTCCGTACGCTGCCCAATGTCATGCTGATGCCGCACGCAGCAGGCCCGACGTACGACATGCGCGAGCAGGTAGTTCTACAGTTGATGAAGGACGTACTTGCCGTACAAAGAGGCGAGACGTGCAGTTCCATGATCCCATTCGAATACGCTGTGCGCATGACAGTCAGTTGATGGCAACAAACAGGCGCCTCTGCTTTGTTGGCAGAGGCGCCGCGCTGTGACGCTATACTATTACAATGTTCGGAGCACTTCCAGAACGGTTTGCGTCTGATTCACATACCTGTTTCGCAGCGGTTCGTCCGCACCGGCCATGATAAAGGGATGTCCCACAATGTCAAGCATCGGGACGTCGTTATAATTGTCCCCGAACGCCATCACATCCTCGAGCGGCACGCCGAGGACATCGCAGAGATTTCGAAGGCCGGTGCCCTTTGTCGCCAGCGTAAAGTCGTACCATTGTGTCCCGGCCACCGCGTCGTGAAACACCCGACTCCACGTTTCGTGCAGCGCTGAGACGACCATGCTCAGATCATCATGCCGGAACGCCGATACTTTGACAATTTCCTCCGGGATCTCATCGAAAGAGCGCACGATCCGGATGTTATTTCCGGTAAAATTGGCAATGATATCGACCACTTCCGAATGCTTCGGCATCATGTAACTGATGTTCTCGCCGCTGATGAGCACTTCGCAGCCGTCAATGGCGAGAATATCCTGTGTCAGACGGCGGCAAAGTTCGCGTTCCATCACTGTCTTGAACAAAACCTTTTCATCCAGAAACGCAAGTGCGCCGTTTTCACACAGAAAACTCACATCCTCCGCCACAGGAGCAAAGAGCGCGCGCAAGCTCTTATACTGGCGTCCGCTCGCCGGACAGAACAAGATCCCTTTGCGGCGCAGGCGCCGGATCTCATCAAATACCGCGTTTTCAATATGGCTCGCACCGCGAAGCAGCAACGTTCCGTCAATGTCGCTGGCGATCAGACGAATATGGGACATACTATCGCTCCATTCCAATTCAGTTGAAAAAAAGGCATAAATGCGCTACACTGAGGGCGGAGTAGGCACACACAACAAAATGTATCATACATCTTTACATACCAAGCCGTCAAGACATCTCTGACGGCGCTGATGTGAAACAAAGGAGACTCATTATGAAAGCTTCAGTTGTATATGTCAGCAATACCGGCAACACAGAATCTCTTGCAATGGCCATTCGCGAGGAGCTTCAAAACTGCCTCCATTGCGGCGCTCCCGCCAACGAAGCGCTCGCAGCTGATCTTGTGTTCGCTGGATTCTGGACAGACAAGGGAACGTGTCCGGAAGAGCTGCGCGATTTTTTGGGGAAACTGCACGGAAAGACGGTCGCACTGTTCGGAACAGCCGGATTTGGCGGCAGCAAGGAATACTTTGAAAGGCTTCTCGCAACAGTCGGGTCGCTTGTTCCAGCGGATAACACGCTTGCGGACGGCTTTATGTGTCAGGGAAAAATGCCGATGACTGTGCGCGAACGATACGTCAAAATGGGAAACACACAGGGCGTGGAGAATTTTGACCGCGCTCTGGCGCACCCGGATCACGCAGATCTAACCGCCGTTCGCGCATGGGCGCGCGGGATCGCAGACAATGCCGCGGAGGGTACACCGAATGCCAAAAGATAAAATCAAAACCGTTTATGTTTGCACAAGCTGCGGCGAGGTCTCGCCGCGCTGGCTCGGCCGCTGCCCGTCGTGCGGCGAATGGAACACACTGGTGGAGGACGTCGTGCGCGAGACGCGCTCCAAATCCGCTCCCGCCGCGCGCAGCGTCGCCGGCATCGTCTCCAGCGCCAGCGCAAAGCGGCTGAATGAGATCAGCGCCGCGGACCGCGAGAGCCGCATCCGCACAGGGATCAGCGAGTTGGACCGCGTGCTAGGCGGCGGCATTGTGCTCGGAAGCGTCATTCTGCTGGGCGGCGAGCCCGGCGCGGGAAAATCAACGCTGCTGTTGCAGCTGTGCGGCGCGCTGCGCGACTCGACGGATATCCTCTATATCACCGGCGAGGAATCCACACGTCAGATTAAGCTGCGTGCGCTTCGCCTCGGCGTCACCGGTGAAAACGTCAACCTTGCCGCTGAGACGGATATTTCGGCAGTCTGTGATATGATCGAATCCGTTCGCCCGCAGCTCGTGATCGTCGACTCCATCCAGACGATGCAGTGCGCGGAGATATCCTCGTCGGCCGGCAGCGTCTCGCAGGTCAAGGAGTGCACGTCTCGGCTGATGAATACCGCAAAATCAAACGAAATACCGACGTTTATCGTGGGCCACGTCAACAAGGACGGAGCCATCGCCGGGCCGAAGGTAATGGAGCACATCGTCGACACCGTACTGTACTTCGAGGGCGACAAAACGCTGCCGTACCGCATCCTGCGCGCGGTGAAAAACCGTTACGGCTCCACGAACGAGATAGGCATGTTCGATATGACACAGACCGGTCTTCACGTCGTGGAGAACCCCTCTCAGATGCTGCTCGAAGGACGACCGCTCGGCGTCAGCGGAAACTGCGTGACGTGCACGATGGAAGGCACGCGTCCGCTTCTCTCCGAGGTACAGGCACTCGTCACAAAGAGCAGCTTCGGCACGCCGCGCCGCGCCGCGTCCGGTCTCGACTTCAACCGTGTCAATCTGATGCTGGCCGTTCTTGAAAAGCGCGCGGGATACTTTCTCGGCAACCTTGACGTGTATCTGAACATTGTCGGCGGAATGCAGCTGGATGACACCGCATGCGATCTCTCCGTCTGTCTGGCTGTGCTCTCGGGCATGACGGACAGACCGATCCCGGATGACCTTCTGGCCGTCGGGGAAGTGGGGCTCGGCGGGGAAGTGCGCAGCGTGCCCAATCTGCAATACCGTCTGCGCGAGGCACAGCGCATGGGATTCACACGGGCCATTGTCCCGCAGCACGGTCTTTCCAAGCTGGATCGCGACGAATTTGACAGCATGGAACTGCTCGGCGTTTCATCCGTCCGGCAGGCGATCGCACTCTTGTAAGACGTTTGTTAATAATTTAACATTTATGCGCGCAGGGAAAGGGAAGCGCCTGCAAACAGGGTGATCCTGCTTTCTGTCTGTCTCAGGACTGTGTGCGACAAACGATCCAGAAGCTACGGTAAAAAAGAAAACTGGCAGGCATCAATTGTCTGCCAGTTTTGATTTCTCAGTGAAAACTGTGACAGGACTTAGAAATTCCTTTGCGCCAAGCTTTGCGTGATCCGTGCTTGACTGAACACAAGCGTCCCAGCAACACACAAAGGCAAAGAAAGAAGAATGTGCCAAGCCGTGGAAACAGAAAGCTCGCGAACGATGCGTCCATCGGAAGGTCAGCGCCGGAATCTCGCCAAAACCGCGTAAACGAGTAATTGTTAATGCGTACAAGCAAGAAGTGATCTTCAAGGCACAAAGGAAAATAATAATCGAATCAAGAACGCAAGAACGCCGGAATTATCGAAAGCACTTGCAACAAACGCTTGCGGAAAAACACCCGGTATGCTATAATAAACCCGTCCCCTCAATTTCGCTAAATTTATATTTAGCGAAATTGTACTTGTTTGAATAAAGGTCATTTAAACCGCTATCCCCCAATTCTATCATCGTTTTCGAGGAACAGCAATATGAGTACCTACATCGACTCCAGAGATCCGTCCAAGCATG
The DNA here is from genome assembly GCA_944388415.1 of uncultured Ruthenibacterium sp. GTDB lineage: Bacteria > Bacillota > Clostridia > Oscillospirales > Ruminococcaceae > Ruthenibacterium. Next base: position 7,519 of record CALXIU010000218.1, read on the forward strand.
ACGCTTATGATGATTGCCCGCCGCTCGTCGCACGATATCTCAAAGACAGCGAAGTGATCCGCGGCCGCTCGCCGCGTACGGTGAACGGATACTATATCGATCTTCGCACGTTTTTCCGATTCCTGAAGCAGTCTCGCGGCTTGGTGCCCGCGGATGCGGAACCGGATTCGATCATTCTGACAGACATTGGTCTTGATCTCATCCGCAGCGTAACTGCCACGGATATTCTCGAATTTTTATATTATGCGACAAGACAGCGCGGAAATGCCCCGGCAACGCGCGCGCGCAAGCTTTCCAGTATCAAAGGCTTCTATAAATATCTGTGCACAAAGTTGAAGTTGATTGAAGCCAATCCTGCGGATGACGTAGATTCCCCTGCACTGAAAAAAGCCCTTCCGAAATACCTGACGCTTTCGGAAGGACTTGAACTTCTCTCGCAGGTCAACACAGATTTTTACGAGCGCGACTATTGCATCCTGACGCTGTTTCTGAATTGCGGTATGCGATTGTCGGAACTCGTCAACATCGACGTCACGGATCTGCGTGAGGATGACACCATCCGCATCGTCGGCAAGGGCAACAAAGAACGCCTTGTCTATTTGAACGATGCCTGCGTGTCTTCCGTGTCCTCCCTGCTGGCGGCGCGGGCCAAGCTGCAAAATGTCGAGCCGACGGAAAAGGCGCTGTTTGTCTCCAAAAAGACCGGCCGCCGCCTCTCGGCACGCCGCGTGCAGCAGATCGTGGAAAGCTGCTTGAAAAGCGCGGGGCTGTCCGGGCGCGGGTATTCCCCGCACAAACTGCGTCATACCGCCGCAACGATGATGTATCAGGAAGGCGGCGTCGACATGCTGGCTCTGCGTGAAATTCTTGGCCACGCGCATGTGTCAACAACGGAAATCTATACGCATCTTGGCACACAAAAACTCAAGGAGGCCGCGCAGGCGTCCCCGTTTTCTTCCGTTAAAGCGCAGCCGCCCACACGCCGGAGGCCGCAAGATTCGGACCCGGCACAGCACTCAGGGCACCTGCCAGCAGGCTTGTCAGAAACGCAGCCAGAACAGACAGAAGAAACAGACGGAACAACGCATCCGCCCTGATCCCGGTTCCACTCTTTCCGGCAATATGAAATGAAAACATCCGCATGCTCGTCCGTGCGCAAAATGCGCAATAACAGATGACCAGCAGCGCAGCTGCGCAGTCCGGAAGCAGGAAAAGCGTCAGTTCCACAATAGCGCCCTGCATTCCGGCGCGTTGCAACAGCCATGCACTCACGCAGCCCACACCGATACCGCGCGCGAGCGGCAGAAAAAGCAGCAGCGGCAGACCGAACGCCGAAGAGCCGAACAGCAGCGCTGCTGCGAGGAATGCAAAAACGGAAAAGAATGTACTCCCTGCCGCTGTCAAAAAGCCCGCACCGACCCGCAGCTGCACAAGCCGCTTCGCAAACAGGTTGAGAAACGTCACCCCATCGTTTTCTCTCGTTCCGAGCGTCCCAATGATCAGCCCTGCAAAGAAAATTCCTGTCAAAATCCAGTATTCCAGCCGGACGCCCGGAACAAATCGTTGTGGCATCCTTCGCTTTGTCAATCTTCGTACTGAAAACATCCTGTTCTTCACTCACCTTTTCTTATGGATGCCGCATTCCCTTTTTTCGTTTTTGCTTCCATCCACTCCCGCAAAATCCGCCCAACGCGCCGCAAACTGCCATCATCGCTCCCTTGAGGAAAACCAGCTGAGTGAACTCGTGTCCAGATGACACAGCAGATGCGGCGCAGAGCATGAAAAAAAGCAAAATGCCGGTCAGAAAGCCCGCCACTAAACCATGATGGCCGTAAATAACCGCAAATGTAAACGCCGCAGCAAACACAGCCGCACCGATCGACATCGTGGCAAGCGGGATCATTGTTGCGAGCGGAAGATCGACTCTGGAAAAGACGTATGCACTCACAGCGACGAGCGCCAGCAAAACGGCTGTCCCGGCGACAAAAGCTGCCAGCACCGGAAGAACCAGCGCCTGTACTCCCCCCTGCCCTGCGCGCATCGCGCTGCGGGGCCTTGCTTTTGTTTGTGTCAACATAAAAAACACCTCCCGCGTTCATACAAAACTGTATGCGCGAGAGGTGTTTGTTTATGCCTTTTGCGGTTGCTCTTATTTCGCGGGCTTGGACTCGGCCTTGTCACCGTCGAGGTTCAGCTTCTCGACTTCCTGGATAGCCCAGCGCTTGAAGCGGATCTTGACGCGGTCTGCGCCCGTCTCCAGCACGAACGTGTCCTCCTTGATGGACGCAACGTGGCCGACAATGCCGCCGATCGTGACGATGCCGTCGCCAACCTCAATGGAGTTGCGCATCTCGTTCGCTTTCTTTTCCTTCTTGTTCTGCGGACGGATCATGAAGAAATAGAAGACGACCAGCAGAAGGACCGGCAGCGCCAGCGTGCTCAGCAGTTCGACCGTTCCCGTGCCCGTCGTAGCAGTGGTTTCCAAAAACAAATTCATTTTTTGCACCCTCCCAATATGGTTCTTAATCAGTATACATAAAAATGGCGCTTGATGCAAGCTGTTTTTCGTACTTTTTTAGATGCGGCGGTCAAGAACGTCCACATATGTGCGGTAAAATTCCTCATACCGGCCCTCGTCCAGCGCATTGCGGATGCGCTCGAGCAGTGTATTGTAGAAATGCAGATTGTGCATCACGGCCAGACGCATTCCAAGCATCTCATCCGCCTTGAAGAGGTGGCGCAGATAAGCCCGCGAGAAATTCCGGCAGAGCTCGCAGTCGCACTCGTCGTCGAGAGGGCTCTCATCCAGTTCATATTTGGCGTTTTTGATGTTGATGATGCCCTTCCACGTGAAAAGATGGCCATGGCGCGCGTTGCGGCTGGGCATCACGCAGTCGAACAGATCGACGCCGCGCCGAACGCCCTCGAGGATGTTGCCGGGCGTGCCCACGCCCATCAGGTAGCGGATCTTGTCCTTCGGCATGTGCTCTTCGACGAGCGAGATCACGCGATACATCTCTTCCTTCGGCTCACCGACCGCGAGGCCGCCGATGGCGTAACCATCAAGGTCAAGATCGGCGATCTGCTTCATGTGTTCGACGCGCAGATCGTCGTAGCAGCACCCCTGATTGATACCGAACAGCAGCTGGTTCGGATTGACGGCGATGCCTTCCGCTTTCAGCCGCGTCAGCTCGCGTTTACACCGCTCGAGCCAGCGCACCGTGCGCTCGCACGACGCCTTCGCGTATTTGTACTCCGCGGGGTTCTCCATGCACTCGTCGAACGCCATCGCGATGGTCGAGCCGAGGTTCGCCTGAATGCGCATACTTTCTTCCGGCCCCATGAAGATACGGCGGCCGTCGAGGTGCGATGCAAACGTCACGCCCTCCTCGGTGATCTTGCGCAGCTTGGAGAGGCTGAACACCTGAAACCCGCCGCTGTCGGTCAGAATCGGACCATCCCAGCGCGTGAACTTGTGCAGTCCGCCGAGGCGCGCCACTTTGTCGTCACCGGGGCGAAGGTGCAGATGATACGTGTTGCACAGCATCACCTGACAGTGGTTGTCTTTCAGATCGAACGCAGACAAGCCGCCCTTGATGGCGGCTGCCGTGGCGACATTCATGAATGCAGGCGTCTGAAACGCGCCGTGCACCGTCACAAATTCACCGCGCCGTGCATTGTGTTCCTGTTTGAGAAGTCTGTACATCCGCGTCTCCCTTATAAAATAATCATCGCGTCGCCAAAACTGAAAAAGCGGTATTGCTCCCGCACCGCCGTCTCATAGGCTCGCATCGTTTTCTCGTATCCGTAAAATGCCGAGACCAGCATGATGAGCGTGCTCTCCGGCAGGTGAAAATTTGTGATGAGGCCGTCGATGGCTTTGAACTCGTAGCCCGGATAGATAAAGATATCCGTGTCACCGCTGCACGGGCGGATCTCGCCGTACTTTGTCGCGACGGCCTCCAGCGTCCGGCAGCTCGTCGTTCCGACAGCGATCACCCGGCCTCCCGCGCGCTTTGCCGCATTGATTTTTTCCGCGGTCGCCTCGTCGATGCAGTACCACTCGCTGTGCATCTTGTGGTCGAGCACGTTTTCCTCCTTAACGGGGCGAAACGTTCCGAGGCCGACGTGCAGCGTCAACTCGGCGATCTCCACGCCCATCGCGCGGAGTGTCTCCATCAGTTCCGGCGTGAAATGCAATCCGGCTGTCGGAGCAGCGGCGCTGCCCAGCTCCTTCGCATACACCGTCTGGTACTGTGATGAATCCTCAAGCTGCTTTTGAATGTACGGCGGCAGCGGCATCCGTCCGAAGGCATCCAGCTTTTCGTACAATGTCTGCGTGTCGTAGGTGAACTGAACGAGCTTGTTGCCGTCCTCCCCGCTCGTCTCAAGGATCTCCGCCGTCAGCGTCCCGTCGCCGAACACGACGCGCGCTCCCGTTTTGAGCCGTTTGCCGGGCTTGGCAAGGCATTCCCAGACGTCGCCGCGCACCTGACGCAGCAGCAGGATCTCGCACACCGCGCCGGTCGGGTCCTTATGGCCGATCAGCCGCGCGGGCAGGACCTTCGAGTTGTTGACAACCAGAAGGTCGCCTTTTTTCAGGAGCTGCGGAAGGTCGCGGAACACGCGGTGTTCCAGCGCGTCGCTGTCACGGTGCAGGCACAGCAAACGCGCCGCGTCGCGCGGCTCACATGGCTCCTGCGCGATCAGCTCCTTCGGGAGGTAGAAATCAAACTCACTTTTCAGCATTTTTCTCTTTCCTTATAATTGACACGAAACCGCGCCGATGCTATCATAAAAACTGATACTTTGCCGCATTCTGCGGTGTTTTCCGCAGACGTGCAAGTTTCATTATAGTGCAGAAAAGGCAGCTTTGCAAGCCGCCTTTTTGTGAAAAGCCGTCTTTTTGCCGCAAACGCACCAAAACGCTGCGCGCGGCATAGGATGGAACACTTCCGCGTGGAAAGGATTGGGAAAGTATGAAAGAGTATCGTGTGGGTATCGTCGGTGCGACGGGCATGGTCGGACAGCGCTTCGTGACGCTGCTGGCGAATCATCCGTGGTTCCACATCACGGCGCTGGCTGCGTCTGCGCGCAGCGCCGGCAAGACGTACGAGGACGCCGTCGGCAGCCGCTGGGCGATGACGGCGGAGATGCCCGAGTCCGTCAAGTCGATGGTCGTGATGGATGCGCAGAACGTCGAGGAGGTCGCCTCGAAGGTCGATTTCGTGTTCTGTGCCGTCGACATGAAGAAGGATGAGATCAAGGCGCTCGAGGGGGCGTATGCGAAGGCGGAGTGCCCTGTCGTGTCCAACAACAGCGCGAACCGCTTCACGCCGGACGTGCCGATGGTCGTGCCTGAGATCAACGCGCATCATCTGGACGTCATCCCCGCGCAGCGCGCGCGCCTCGGCACGAAGCGCGGCTTCATCGCCGTCAAGTCGAACTGCTCGCTGCAGAGCTATGTCCCCGCGCTGCACCCGCTGATGGCGGATTACGGTGTCGACAAGTGCCTCGTCTGCACGTATCAGGCCATCTCCGGCGCGGGCAAGACCTTCGCCACGTGGCCCGAGATGCAGGACAACTGCATCCCCTACATCGGCGGCGAGGAGGAAAAGAGCGAGCAGGAGCCGCTGAAGCTGTGGGGCAAAGTGGAAAACGGCGTGATCGTCCCGGCGAGCGAGCCGTCCATCACGGCTCAGTGCCTGCGCGTGGCGTGCACCGACGGCCACATGGCGGCGGTGTTCGTGTCGTTCAAAACGAAGCCGACCGTGGAAGAGATCAAAGAAAAATGGGCGTCGTTCGCAGGTCCCGCTCAGGAGCTCGGCCTGCCCAGCGCGCCCAAGCAGTTCCTGCATTATTTTGAAGAGGCGGACCGCCCCCAGACGCGGCTCGACCGCAACCTGGAAAACGGCATGGCCATCTCCCTCGGCCGCCTGCGCCCCCACACGCAGTACGACTACAAGTTTGTCTGCCTGTCCCACAACACGCTGCGCGGCGCCGCCGGCGGCGGCGTCCTGCTGGCCGAGCTGCTGGCCGCGAAGGGCTATTTTGACTGATCGATCCTGTCCGGTGCGTTCCGCCTCCCGCGTGAAAGCGAGGGATCGCATTGAAGCAGCCTGTGTTTACCGGCTCCGGCGTTGCGCTCGTGACGCCGATGTATGCCGACGGACGTGTTAATTTTGAGATGCTGGGCCTGTTGATCGAGCGCCAGATCGCCGCGGGTACGGACGCGATCATCGTGTGCGGCACCACCGGCGAGGCGTCGACGCTCGACGATAGGGAGCATCTTCTCACGCTAACATATGCGGCGCAGGCGATCCGCGGCCGCGTGCCGCTGATTGCCGGGACCGGCTCCAACGACACGCGTCACGCCGTGTCCATGTCGATGGAAGCGAAACGGTGCGGCGCGGACGCGCTATTGCTTGTGACGCCGTATTACAACAAGACCAATCAAGCGGGGCTCGTGCGCCATTATCTGACGATCGCCGAGGCGGCAAAGCTTCCCGCCATCGTGTACAACGTGCCGTCGCGCACCGGCGTAAACATCGCGCCAGAGACATACCTCGAACTCTCCCGCCACCCGCTCATCGCAGGGGCGAAAGAGGCGTCGGGGAATCTCGCCGCGGCGGCTAAGATCAGAAGTCTGTGCGGCGACGAGCTGCCGCTCTACGCGGGGAACGACGATTCCATCGTGCCGATGCTCTCGCTCGGCGCGAGCGGCGTGATCTCTGTTCTCGCGAATGTCGCCCCCGCGCGGACGCGCGAGCTGTGCGCCCTCTGGCGCAATGGGGACATCAAAGATTCAATGTCTCTTCAGCTTGCGATGTTCCCGCTCATTGAAGCCCTCTTTTGCGACGTCAATCCCATTCCCGTCAAGGCGGCGCTTTGCATGATGGGATACAATGTCGGCGAATGCCGGCTGCCGCTGATCGGGTTGGACGACGCGAAGCTGCGCCTTCTGCACGATGCGCTGGACAGTGCCGAACTGCTGTGTCAGGACGCATCGGCGGTCTGACAAATTCCAGACAAAAGCAACAGAAAGGACGATTTCCGGATGAAAAAGAAATCCAACGCGCGCGGCGCGCTGATCGCCGCCATCGCTGTGGCGGCGGTCTGTCTGGCCGGGCTGTGCCTCTGGACGTTTGTGTTCGACGGCAATCTGCCGGCTCAGCCGACGGCGGCGTCCGTGCCGGTGTCGGTATCCTCTTCCGCCGCGCCGGAATCCGTCTCCGAACCGGAGCCAGAACCTGTCGTCACAACGCTGCATGTGTCCGCGTCCGGAGACAACCTCATCCACCTCGGGCTCTATCTCGAGGCGGCACGCCGCGCGAACAACAACGGGTATGATTTCACCGGGCTCTACGAGAACGTGGCGCCGTTCTATCAGGATTACGACGTCAACTGGATCAATCAGGAGACGCTCGTCACCGACGAATACGAGCCGTCGAGCTACCCAATGTTCTGCTCCCCCGCCGCGCTCGGCCAGCACATGTACGACATCGGCTTCCGGGTGTTCGCCCTGTCGAACAATCACAGTTATGACAAGGGCGCGGGCGGCATCGCCGCGACCCGCCGCTTCTGGGCCTCGATGCCGGAGGATACCGTCACCACCGGGCTGTTCGCGGGCGAGAGCGATTATTCCAACATTCCCGTGCAGGAAGTAAACGGCGTGACCATCGCCTACCTCGCCTACACGGAGCACACGAACGGCCTGCCCACACCGTCCGGCGCGGAGGCCAACGTCATCTACACGTCGGAGGAAAGCGTCATCCAGTCCCAAATCGAGCTGGCGAACACCATGGCGGACGTCGTCGTTGTGGGCGTGCACTGGGGGACGGAGAACAGCCACTTCATCAACGACGCGCAGCGTGCGCTCGGCCAGAAAATCGCCGACTGGGGCGCGGACATCATCATCGGCACGCATCCGCACGTCGTCCAGGGCATCGACACACTGACGTCCGCCGACGGGCGCAGCGTCCCCATCGCGTATTCCCTCGGGAATTTTGTGTCGTTGCAGGAGCAGCGCGACAACCTCATCGGCATCGTGCTGACGTACGACATCACCAAGACGACGCAGCCGGACGGCTCGAGCGAGACGGCCGTCGGGAACGTCAAAGCGCATCCCGTTGTGATGTACTATGACTCCAGTTGGTCGAACGCGAGCGTGTACTTCCTGCGGGATTACACGGACGCCCTCGCCTCCTCGCACCGCAGCAGCGGCTTGACGCCCGCCTACGCGCAAAGCATCGTCAAGGAGTACATCCCTGCGGAATATCTTGTCCTTGACTGACAATCCCTTTCAACCATACAGCGGCCGCACCCGAACCGGGCGCGGCCGCTGTGCTTTTTCAGTCAACTCTGATAAAAATTGACCAAATCGCATTTTCAAACGTATTTTTTGTGGAAGGGGTTGATGCAATGGGAACCGTACCGATACGCGCCGCAGATGAGATCGACCGGGTCGTGTGCCAGTACAGCGATATGCTGTTTCGGATCTGCCTGATTGTTCTGGGCAATGAAGCCGACGCTGAGGATGCCGTGCAGGAGACGTTCTTGAAATATCTCCGCAAAGCGCCGCCCTTTGAAAGCGCCAATCACGAAAAGGCTTGGCTGATCCGAGTCGCAGTCAATCAATGCCGCGACATCCAGCGATTTCATATGCGGCACCCGGTGGTAGATTTGGAGGAGATCCATCATTTTGCCCCAGAGCCGGAAAATTTGGGAATCCTTGACGCACTGATGGCGCTTCCAGAAAAATTTCGAATCGTCATGCTGCTGTATTATGTCGAGGAATACCGCACAGAGGAAATTGCCAATATGATTGGGAAGACCTCTTCCGCCGTCAAGATGCGTCTGAAAAAGGGGCGAAAACTCTTGGAAGAATATTATCGAAAGGAGAATCCGTAAAATGACCGATCAGCAGTTGAAAGCAGCAGTGATGCAGATTCATATGCCTGATTCCGCCCGGATGCGCCTTGTGAAAATGCTCTCTGAACATGTGGAAAAGAAAAAAACGCGCCTTGTTTCAACCCGAAAGCGAATTGCTGTAGCTGCGATTACCGCATGCCTTTTGATTTCCCTTTCCCTTCCGGCCTTAGCAACTGTGGAACCCGTTTACGACTTGATGTACTTGATTTTCCCCGCGGCCGCCCAATACTTCCAACCAGTACAAGCATCCGATGAATCCAACGGGATCAAGATGGAAGTCGCTTCCATCTATCTACATGATAACACTGCTGAAATGGTTGTCACCATGCAGGATTTGACCGACGACCGTTTGGACGCTACGGCCGACTTGTATGACAGCTATTCCATCCGCTCTCCGAACGATACGTCCGCGCACTGTGAGCTGATAGGCTACGACGAAGCGGAAAAATGCGCTTCGTTTTTGATCACCATCTCCCGAACGGATGGAGGCAATCTTGAGCATCAGAAAATAACATTTTCCGTCAAGAGCATTCTGACTCAGCGCAGCGAAACCGCTGGTGTTGAAGTGTTTTCCAGTATCTCTGAAATCGATACCGCGAAGGATACGCAGAGCGTCTATTGGATCGGAGGCGCCGGAAACGATTTTGATTGCAGCGCCGAAACTCATTCTGCCCTTGCGCCCGATTCAGATGAAAAGCCGCTTCCCGTCAGCGGAATCACATTGACAGGAGCGGCTTTCGTCGGTGAAGAACTGCACGTTCAAACCGCCGTGCACGACCCGCTCAAAAAGGACAATCGTGCGGAACTCTATCTCGTGGACGATTCCGGCAACCGGGTCGATTGCAGCTACTGTTTCACGTTCACGGACGAATCCGGCGGCATCAGGACAGACTATACGGAATACGTCTTTTCCGCCGCGCCGGAAAACCGCTCCCGATATGCTCTCTATGGTGATTTCTGGACTTCCGGAACGCTGATTGAAGGCGACTGGCAGGTCACATTCCCCTTGAGACAAACAGCGTAAACCTTTTTTATCCCATGAACCGAAAATACCCGCTCCGATTTGCGGAGCGGGTATTTTGCGTTTTTTATCGGGTCTTCACCAGAAGCTCCGCGACGATCGCTTTCACGCGGTCGGCCGCCTCGGCCACCGGGACCTTCTCCGAGAAGCTCTTGTCGCGCGCGGAGATCTCACAGCAGCCATCCTTCATGTTGCGGGGGCTGGCGATCACGCGCACGGGCACGCCGAGCAGATCGGCGTCGGAGAACATGACGCCGGCGCTGACGGAGCGGTCGTCGTAGATGACCTCCACGCCCGCCGCCTGAAGCTCCTCATAGAGCTTGTCGGCGAAGGCGCGGACCTCCGCGTTGTCGGCGCGCATCGCGCACAGGTGCACCTGCCACGGCGCGATCGAGATCGGCCAGATGGGGCCGTACGCATCGTGATGCGCCTCGCACACAGACGCCGCCAGACGGCCAACACCGATGCCATAGCAGCCCATGATCGGGTACTGCGACTTGCCGTCGCGGTCCAGATACGTCATGTTCATGGCCTTCGTGTACTTCGTGCCGAGCTGGAAGATGTTGCCCACCTCGATGCCGCGGGAGATCGTGATCGAGTGCTTGCCGCAGCACGGGCAGATGCCGCCCTCCACGGCCTTGGCAAAGTCGTGATACTCCGCCTCCGGCACGTCGCGCGACAGGTCGAGGCCGGTGTAGTGGTACTCGTCCTTATTTCCGCCGCAGGACAGATTGTTCGTACCCTCGAGCGAACGGTCGTACAGCACGACGTGCGGCGCGTTGACCGTCAGGCCGACCGGGCCGGTGTAGCCCGCGTGCAGGCCGCACTCGTCGGTGATGACGCCGGGATAGACCTCCTCGCCGAGGAAGTTCGTCAGCTTCGTTTCGTTGACGTCAAGGTCGCCGCGGATGAAGAGGATGACATACGAATCGTCGGACTTCTTCTGATAAACGACCGCCTTGCAGGACTTCTCCTTCGGCATGTTCAGGAAGCTGCAAACGTCCTCGATGGTCTGGATATTGGGCGTGCTGACGAGCTTGAGCTCCTCGGAGACCTCGTCGCGCACGTTGTGGACGATGCACTCCGCGGCCTCCATATTGGCGCGGTACCCGCACTCGCCGCACAGGACGATGGAGTCCTCGCCAACGGGCGTCAGCAGCATGAACTCGTGCGAGACGCTGCCGCCCATCATGCCGGAATCGGACTTGACGGAGACCGTCTCGGGGATGCCGGCGCGGGCGAAAATGCGCTCATATGCCTTGTGGCAGCGGTCATAGTACTGCTCCAGATCCTCCTGCGACGTGTGGAACGAATAGGCGTCCTTCATCGTGAGCTCGCGCACGCGGATCAGGCCCGCGCGGGGACGTCCTTCGTCTCGGAACTTCGTCTGGATCTGATAGATCATGAACGGATACTTCTGATACGTCTGGCCGTACTCGCGCACGAGATGGACGGCAGCCTCCTCATGCGTCATACCCAGCACATACGCGCCGCCGTTGCGGTCCTTGAAGCGCAGCAGCTCGCTGCCGACGGAGGCATAGCGGCCGGACTCCTCCCACAGCGACGCGGGCATCACGACCGGGAACTGGACCTCCTGCCCATCGATGGCGTCCATCTCCTCGCGGATGATCTGCTCGATCTTGTGCGTGATGCGGCGCAGCGGCATATAGGACGAGTAGATGCCGTTCGCGACGCTTTTCATATAGCCGCCGCGCAGCATCAGCGCGTGGCTGTCGATGACGCAGTCCGCCGGTTTTTCCTTGAATCGGTCGCCGACCAGTCTTTCCAGTTTCATACGATTCCTCCTGATGATAGATAAAATAAAAGCCCTAAGCCGTCCTCCAACGAGGACTGCTTAGGGCGAATCTTGCGATCCGTGGTACCACCTAAGTTCGGAATACTCCGCGCTCTTTGGCCCTGTAACGGGAGCAGCCCGGCGCTGTTTGCAGCACGGCTCCGGGATGGGTTCACGGGCCGCGCACCGGAACTCACACCAACTGCTCCGTCTCTTGAGTGCCGAATCACCGCTACTGATTCCCTTCAACGCCTTTTTCAAAGTTCGCAAATAGTATAGCACACTCCGCACAGAATGTCAAAGTGAATTTTACTCTGCTTCGCTCTCGAGTTCCTCCTGACGCTGCACGAGCTCTTCCCAGTGCTCGAGCAGCTCGTCCTGATGGAATTTTGTATCCTCCAGCTCGTCGCAGACGTCCTGAAGCCGCTTGTGGTCGCGCGTGACCTCCGGGTCGCCGAGCATCCCCTCCAGTTCGATCACGCGCAGCGCGAGCGCTTCGAGTTCATCCTCAGCCGCCTTGATGTCCGCGCGAAGCTGGGCGCGGACGCGGCGCTGTTCCTTGCCGTAAGCCGGACGGCGCTGCGCGGGCTGTGGCGGCGGCGCGGGCTGCGCGTCCGCGTCATGACGGTGCATCAGCGTGTCAAAATCCGGGTACTGCACCGCACGGCCGTCCTCAAGATACAGGATGGGACACGCGAGCTGATTCATCAGATAGCGGTCGTGCGTGACGAGGACGATCGTTCCCTCGTATTCCATCAGCGCCTGCGTCAGCAGTTCGCGCGTGTAAATGTCGAGGTGGTTCGTCGGCTCGTCGAGGAACATCAGATTCGGTCGCTCCAAAAGGATCTCGGCAAAGCGGAGCCGCGCAAGCTCGCCGCCGGAGAGCGCCGAACACGGCTTGAACACATCCTCGCCGCGGAAGCCAAGCAGCGCAAGGTGGCTGCGCACCTCAAGCTCCGTCATCTTCGGATATTTGTCCCAGACAGCGCTGATGACCGTCCCGCCGAAGCGAAGCTGTTGCTGCTCAAAGACGGACGGCTTCGCGCCCATCCCGAGGCGCACGCTGCCCGTATTCGGCCGCAGTTTGCCGTCGAGGACGCGCAGTAGCGTCGACTTTCCCGCCCCGTTCGGGCCGGCGATGACAAGGCGCTCGCCGCGCCGCACAAGGACGTCGAGTCCATCGATCAGCTTTTTGCCGCCGAGCGTGACGGAAATATTCTTCGCGGTCAGAAGCTCCAAATAAGGAGCGACATCAAATTCAAAGCGGAGACGCACGGCCGTGTGCTGATTGGAGGGCGCCTCGGTGATCTCCAGCTTCTCAAGCTGCTTGCGGCGGCTCTGCGCCATTTTCGTCGTCGACGCGCGCACGAGATTGCGCGCGATGTAATCCTCCAGCTTCGCCGCCTTCGCGACGTCCGCGTCGTGCTGCTTTTGCCGCAGCGCGTCCGCCGCCTCCTTCTGCGGGAGGTATGCCGAGTAATTGCCCTTGTATGCGGTCAGGCCGTGCTCCTGCACCTCGAAGATGCGGTTGCACACGGCGTCCAGAAAATAGCGGTCGTGGCTGACCACAAGAACCGCGCCGGAATAGCCCTGCAAATAGATCTCAAGCCACTCCATCGTATCGAAATCGAGGTGGTTCGTCGGTTCGTCCAGGATCATCACGTCCGGGTGCGACAGCAGCAGTTTTGCAAGGCATAGCCGCGTGTGCTCGCCGCCGGAGAGCACCGCGACGCTCTTGTCGTACGTCTCCGGCGGGAAAGCCATACCGCTGAGCACCTTTTTGATCTGAACGTCCATATGATACCCGTCCGCGGCGTCAACGACAGCGGACAGCTCGGCGTGTCGCTCAAGCAGCCCCGGATCGTCCGGGCGCACCGCGAGCGTCCGCTCGATGGTCTCCATCTCGCGCAGCGCATCCAGCACAGGCTGAAACGCGCGCTTCATCTCGCCGTACACGGTCTCGCGCTGGTCGAGCGCGCTGTTCTGCGCAAGGTAGCCGAGACGTGTGCCCTCCGCAAAGATGACCTCGCCCTCGTCCGCGTCGTACTCGCCGGTGATGAGCTTCACCAGAGTCGTCTTTCCCGCACCGTTTTCTCCGACGATGCCGATGCGGTCATTTTTGTCGATGGCCGCGTTGATGTCTTTCAGCACAACCTCGGCGCCGAAGCTCTTGCCGAGGTGTTGCAATGTCAAAAGCATGGTTTTCTCCCCTATTGCAGTTCAAAGATGATGACGCTCTCGTTTTCAAACACAACGGGATAGGCTGAGAGCGCGCCCGTTTCGCCGGGAAACTGTTTGGAATAGACGGCGTGTGTGACGCCGCACTGTTGGATGTATTCCGCAAGCTGCTGTGCAGACGTGTCCGCCGTGAAGAACGCCGCGTTGACCTGCTGCTTTTCGCGCAGCAGGGCTTCCGACACGCCCATGTTGGAGACTGCATACGCATACCCCTCCATGAACGCCTGCCGTCCGCTGAACGCAGTGTACAGGCTGGAGATCCCGCTTCCGCTTCCGGGGTATGTGTCAATCCGGTTCGTGACGAACAGCGCCGTCGTGTCCGTGTTGTCCCGCAGCCACTGCATCGCCTCTTCATCGCCCGCCGTCGCGTAGCTCTCTGCATACGGGCGCTGCGCGAGGCCGGTGTCATACAGAAGGTTGCGCAGGCCGCTGCCCGCAAACACAACGCACTGCATCATCGTTGTGGCGAGCGCCAGCGCACCGCAGATGCAAACGATCCCGGTGAACACATTTTTCTTCAATCTTGGCAGCGTATCCACTGCGAGCAGCGTCATGAAGAAGATCCCGACATACGCAAAATAGACTTGGCTGGAATTGGGATGCCGGAACAGATGGTACGCGAGAAAACCACCCGCGCACACGCCGTGCGCGAGCAGCCGCTCCTCCGGCAGGCGAAACAGGCACCGAAGATCCCGGAACAGCACCGGAACATAGAGGACGGACTGAAACGGGACAATACAAAAGACGCTCGCGAGGCAGAGAAGAAAAATTGCAAAATAACCTGTCAGATGGATCTTGTCCATCAGCGGAATGAGCACGTCCGACGGCCTGTAGTTTGTGACTGCCAGCCAGTCATACACCATGCTTGTATTGGCGCCAGAGGAAAATACAAGGAAATAGACAGCAGCAAACGCCGCCGCGCACCCCGCGTAGCAGAGCAGCATTTTTCCGTAATGCGGGCGTCGGGTCAGACTGAACAGGAATACCACCGCCAGTGCACAGGCCAAGATGGCCGCCTGCGGCCCTTTGGCAAAGCACACGAGGACAAAGGCGCAAAGAACACTCAAAAGATACCGCACTCCAACGCGAAAGCCGCAGCGCGCCATGTGCGCGAACAAGATGAAGAAAATCGAGATGAAAATGAACCCTGTCGCCTGTGCATTGATGTTGGTGAGCATGTGCTCCAAAAGCCTGTTGGAATAGATGCTGCTTCCGATGCCAAACACATTCCAGAGCGACAGGCAGCCGAACCCGAACAGGACCAGGATAAATGTGAGCGAGCGTTTTTTGCTGCCGTGATAGAAAGTCATTCCCAACGAATAAAGACAGGCGAACAATGCCGCGAGAAACACGGGGCCGGCAAAGAAGATGAAAATGTCGTACGACTGCACCCCGCTGACGAGCGACAAGATTCCCCAGAACATCTCCGTCAGATAATGGTAGGCAAAGCGCACCTCGCTGAAACGGATGTCCTGCGGCGGGAATGCGAGCTGGAACGAGTTGGCGTTCCCGATATTCCAAAGCATATCCTCATTGAGCGTCACATAGCCCGCTGCCGCAGGATGCGCATTTTTTGCGCTGAGCACCAAAGCGTAAAAAAACACGGCAATGCCCCACAGAGACAATAACGTCAACGGGATGCCTCCGGAAAAAACAGTTGCGAGTGTCTGTCGAATAGGAATCTGCTTTTTCTGCCAAATCAAATATACAA
Organism: uncultured Ruthenibacterium sp.; assembly: GCA_944388415.1. GTDB lineage: Bacteria > Bacillota > Clostridia > Oscillospirales > Ruminococcaceae > Ruthenibacterium. The sequence continues at coordinate 23,215 of CALXIU010000218.1, forward strand.
TGCTGAGTGCAGGCGGAAGCAGATACAGCACCGGGAGGAGATGAAGACGCATGCACACACAGTACAAGACGCACAAGAAGCCGACGCCGTAGAGGATGGCGACCGGGACATGGAAAGAGGGTACTTCCCTGTCCAGACCGGATAAACGGGCGAACAGCGCGCCGGGAAGCGCCACATAGAGCACGACGCACGCAAAGAAGCGAAGCATGTCAAGCACGCCCGCGCCGCAGAGTACTGAGATCACCGCCCAAAGGAGCACGCAGAGCGCGGCGGCAACAATCTTGACGCGCTGGAATCCGCCGACTGCCCACGCATACACCCGGTTCATCTGACCACCTCTCTCGCAGAAAAATCCGCCGCCATGCGCAAGCCCGGCGGCGGATCAGTTAGATTACTTTTTGAACGCACGGTTCAATGCGGAAATACAGATGCTGATCAGCCCCATAACAATAAAAATCCCGCACATGCCCATCAGCATGACGCCAAGAGATTGAATAATTTGTTCCATGCTTTTGGTCCTTTCTTATTTAGCGATGAGATTCAGCAACAGGCCGCCCGCGATCACACTGGCGATCTGTCCGCCGACGTTGACGCCTGCCGCATGCATCAGCAGGAAATTCTGAGGATCTTCTTTCAGGCCCATCTTGTGGATGACACGGCTCGACATCGGAAATGCCGAAATTCCGCACGCACCGATCATCGGATTGATCTTCGTCTTGCTGAAAAGATTGATGACCTTTGCGAACAAAACGCCGCCCACGGTGTCAAACACAAAGGCAAACAGGCCAAGGCACATGATCATCAGCGTACCGATGGAAAGGAATTGATCCGCCTGCATCTTCGTGGCGATCGTGATACCGAGGAAAATCGTGATCAGATTGGCCAGAACGTTCTGGGCCGTCTCGGAGAGGCTGTTCAGGACACCGAATTCGCGCAGCAGGTTGCCGAACATCAAAAAGCCCACGAGCGCAACGCTGCGCGGCGCGATCAGTCCGGCGATGATCGTCACGACGATCGGGAACAAAATGCGCACCGTCTTGCTGATCTCCTTCGCCTCGTACGGCATACGGATCATGCGCTCTTTTCTCGTTGTGATCGCGCGGATGACCGGTGGCTGAATGATCGGCACAAGCGCCATGTAG
>CALXIU010000219.1 GCA_944388415.1 uncultured Ruthenibacterium sp.
TATTTCTCCGCGAGCGTTTCCAGCACGCGGTTCAGTTCCGCGTAGGCCGGGTTGCCCAAAAACGTGCCCTCGAACACGCCGTACTGGAACGGGCTGTAGCACTGGATCGTGATGCCGCTGCGGCGGCAGTAGTCCAGAACGCCCGCGTCCCGGGAGACGCCGTGCGCGTCGGCCGTGTTCAGGTAGGCGGGCGCGTCCAGCAAAAGCGTGTGCGCCAGAGAAAACTGCAATTGATTGATCTCGATCTCCTGTTCCACGCATGTTTTCAATAGCTCGATCTGCCCGGGCGTGTGGTTGCTGACGCCGAAGTGCAGCACCTTTCCCTGTGCCTGCAGCAGGGAAAAGGCCTCCGCCACGTCCTCCGGCTCCATCAGCAGGTCCGGGCGGTGCAGCAGCAGATAGTCCAGATGGTCTGTTCCGAGGCGGCGCAGGCTACCCTCGACACTCGCGACGATGTACTCCTTCGAAAAATCATACCGCGTGAACGAGCCCGGACGGATGCCACACTTGCTCTGGAGGATGAGCTTGTCCCACACGCCGGGCATTCCCCTGAGCGCCTCGCCGAACAGCGATTCGCACGCGCCGCCGCCGTAGATGTCGGCGTGATCCCAGTAGTTGACGCCTTCGTCGAGCAGCGCGGAGATCAGCGCGCGCAGTTCCGCGACGCTGAGATCCGCGATCCTCATGCAGCCCTGAATGACGGCCGGCGCCTTGGCCTTGCCGATGGTGACCTGTTTCATTTGCATTCACCTCCCTGACCGATCGCATCACGCGGATGTGCGCAGCTGTGACCGGAAATGATCACAGCTGCAAAAATTTTTCAATGTCTTTGTTGCGCCCCAAAATCAGCATCCGCTCGTCTCCGCGGAAAATGTGGTCGGTGGAGGGCAGCGGCTCCATGTCGTTATCACCGTGCTTGAGGGCCAGCACATTGATGTGATATTTCGTGCGGACCGCCAGCTGAACGATCGTCTTGCCGATCCACGAAGAGGGGACCTGCGTCTCGTAGATCGAATAATCCTGCGTGAGGCTGATGTAATCAAAAATGTTGTCCGTGCTGTACTTGACGGCTGCGCGGATCGCCATGTCCTTCTCCGGGTAAATGATGGCGTCGGCGCCGTTGCGCAGAAGGAATTTCGCGTGTACGTCACGGCTCGCGCGCGCCAGCACGAACGGTGCGCCGAGATCCTTCAAAAGCGCGGCCGTCTCAAGCGAACTCTGGAAGTTGTCGCCGATCGCCACGACGCACAGATCGAAGTTGCGCACGCCGAGCGACGACAGGAACGTCTCGCTCGTGCTGTCGCCGATTTGCGCGTCGGTCACATAGGGAAGCACGTCGTTGACGCGCTCCTCGTTCATGTCGATGGCGAGCACCTCGTGTCCGAGCTCATTGAATTTCAGGGCCATGTGGCGGCCGAAGCGTCCCAGGCCGATCAGCAGAACAGATTTCGACATAAGCGGATTCTCTCCTTTTTGTTGCCCGTCGTCAGCCGACGGTGAGTTTTTCCTGCGGAAGCTGCGCCATGGTGCGGTAGCGCCCCGAAGAGACGGCATACAGGACGGTCAGTCCGCCCATGCGCCCGAAGTACATCAGAAGGACCAGAATGACGTGAGACGCGGTGCTCAGCGTGGGCGTCAGATTCAGCGTCAGGCCGACCGTGCCGATGGCCGACGCGCACTCGAACGCCACGGCCTCCACGGAGGCGTCGTCGATGCAGCAGATGAGCATCGTGCCGGTCAAAAGCAGCGTGCCGTACAGCACGAACAGCGTGACGGCGCTTCGCAGAATTTCGGGGACGATGCGCCGACCGAACGCATGCAGACTGTCGCGGCGGAGAAGCGTCGCGCGCGCGCTCAGAAGCACGACCGCCAGAGACGTTGTTTTGACGCCGCCGGCCGTTGATCCCGGCGAGCCGCCGATCACCATCAAAAAGATCAGAACCAGCACGCCCGTGCCGCGCAGGAGCGTGAAGTCCACGGAGTTGAAGCCCGCCGTGCGCGGCGTGATGGAAGAGAACAGGGCGCCCAGAATCCGCTCTCCGAGAGTCATGTCCGCCCACGCCGGCTTGCTGAACTCATAGAAGAAAAAGTACAGCGCCGGCAGCAGAATCAGAAGGAACGACGTGATCAGAACGATCTTTGTCTGCAGCCGGTACTGACGCACGCGCAGCTTGTGGGTGAGCATGTCATGCCAGGTGAAAAAGCCGAGGCCGCCGATCGTGATGAGCAGCATCACCGGCCCCACGACGAAGGTGTCGCCCGTGTACGCGGTCAGCGAGGAGAACGGGGCCTCGATGCCCATCAGGTCGAACCCGGCGTTGCAAAACGCCGACACCGAATGGAAGATCGAAAACCAAATGCCGCGCAGCACGCCGTATTTCGGGTTGAACCGGATGGCCAGCACGCAGGCGGCGGCCAGCTCAAGCAGCGCCGTGGCGCGAAGAATGAATGTGGTGAGTCGCACGATGCCGCCCATCTGCGGGGCGGAGATCGACTCCTGCATCACGACACGCTCTTTCAGGCCGATTCTTTTCCCGGAAACCATCGCTGCCGCCACGGCCATTGTGACGACGCCGAGTCCGCCGATCTGAATCATCGTCAGAATCACAATCTGCCCAAACAGCGTCCAGTGCGTCCAAGTGTCGTATACGACAAGTCCGGTCACGCACGTCGCGCTTGTCGCCGTGAACAGAGAATCCACAAACGGCGTGACTTCTCCGGTTCGAGATGAAATGGGCAGCATCAGCAGTCCCGTGCCCGTGAGAATGAGAAGAAAAAAACCGATCAGAACAATCTGAGCCGGATTGAGATGTTGAATTTTCCACCGCGCGGTACGCGGCATAAGATAACCTCCTTCACGTTTGGCGCATTCAATTTTGACAATAGTATAGCACGGCGGACAGTGCTTTTCAATGTGAATGTTTTGCATTTGCACGCTTTGCGCAAAAACGCGTGAGAACAGGCGTAACAGCGAGCAAACACGCGAAAATGATGCGCATCTGCGCAAAGCGGCGGAAAAAGGCGCAAAAGCCGGGATTGGCGCGAAATAACAGCTGCCCGCATATTGACAACCCCTTCCTTGCGCCGTACATTAAATATAAATATCCGGCCAAAGGCGGATTTTATTCACCGCCGGACAGCCGGAGGCGGAGTATCTCGTCAGGGGGAATGGAGTTTGCAGTCCAATACGGTTGTGGCGCTCAAGGACATCGTCGTCGATTTCGACGGCCAGACCATTTTGTCGGGCCTCTCGCTCGACATTCACGACAAGGAATTTGTCACGCTGCTCGGGCCCTCCGGCTGCGGAAAGACAACGTCGCTGCGCGTCATCGGCGGCTTTCTGGAGCCGAAGTCCGGCAGCGTGTTTTTTGACGGCCGCGACATCACGCGCGTGCCGCCGTACAAGCGGCAGGTCAACACGGTGTTTCAGAAATACGCGCTGTTCCCGCACCTCAACGTGTACGAGAACGTCGCGTTCGGCCTGCGCCTGAAAAAGACGCCCGACGCCGAGGTCCGCCGCCGCGTCGGCGAGATGCTCGAGCTCGTCGGACTCAAGGGCTTCGAGCGGCGCAGCACCGTCACGCTGTCGGGCGGCCAGCAGCAGCGCGTCGCCATCGCGCGCGCCCTTGTCAACCATCCGCGCGTGCTGCTTCTGGACGAGCCGCTCGGCGCGCTTGACCTCAAACTGCGCAAGGAGATGCAGATCGAGCTCAAGCGCATCCAGCAGAGCCTCAACATCACGTTCGTCTACGTCACGCACGATCAGGAGGAAGCGCTCACGATGTCCGACACTGTCGTCGTCATGTCGGGCGGCTATATCCAGCAGATCGGCACGCCGCAGGATATCTACAACGAACCCGTCAACTCGTTCGTCGCGCGCTTCATCGGCGAGTCGAACATCCTCGACGGCGTGATGCTGCGCGACTTCCAGGTCGAGTTCGCCGGACAGACCTTCTCGTGCGTCGACAAGGGTTTTTCTCCGCGCGAGATCGTGCAGGTCGTCGTGCGCCCCGAGGACGTCCGCATCGTCCCCGCCATCCAGGGCCAGCTCACGGGCGTCGTCGAGACGGTCATCTTCAAGGGCGTCCACTACGAAATGCGCATCCGCCAGGCGGGCAGCGAGTGGATCGTCCATTCCACACAGGCGTCGCAGGTGGGTGAGCTGGTCGGCATGTGCATCGGCCCGGACGACATCCACATCATGCGCGCGCAGAAGGAGGGAGCCCTTTGATCAAAAACAAGTCCCTCGCCTCGCCGTACATCGTCTGGTCCGTCGTGTTCACGGCCGTGCCGCTCGCCATCGTGATCTACTTCGCGTTCACCGACAAAAACGGCGCGTTCACGCTGAAAAACATCATGGACATCGGCCAGTACACGTCGGTGTTCGTGCGCAGCATCGTGCTGGCCGTCATCGCGACGGCCGTGTGCCTCGTGCTGGCGTTCCCGCTCAGCTTCATGCTGTCGCGGATGCGCGCGTCGCGCCAGAGCATGATGCTCATGCTCATCATGCTGCCCATGTGGATGAACTTTCTGCTTCGCACGTACGCGTGGATGACGCTTCTCGAGCGCAACGGCCTCATCAACCGGTTCCTCGGCCTGTTCGGCATCGGGCCGTTCAACCTCATCAACACGTCCGGCGCCGTCGTGCTCGGCATGGTGTACAACTATCTGCCGTATATGATCCTGCCGCTGTACACGATCATGACGAAGATCGACCCAAGCGTCATCGAGGCCGCGCAGGACCTCGGCGCGGGCAACCTGCGCGTCGTCACGAAAGTTTTGATCCCGCTGTCGATGGACGGCATCACCACCGGCATCACGATGGTGTTTGTGCCCAGCATCTCGACGTTCATCATCAGCCGGATGCTCGGCGGCGGCTCGAACTTGTTGATCGGCGACCTCATCGAGCTGCAATTTCTCGGCAACTCCTACAATTATAATCTCGGCAGCGCCATGAGCCTGATGCTGATGGTGATCGTGCTGCTCTGCATGAGCTTCACCACGGCCGACAGCGAAGAAATGGAGGCGATGGTATGAGGCGCCTGAAAATGCTCGGCCGCGTCTATCTGTGCGTGATGCTTGGCTTTCTGTACCTGCCCATCGCGGTGCTGATCGCGTACAGCTTCAACGAGTCGAAGAGCCGCGCCGTGTTCACGAACTTCACGCTCAAGTGGTACGGCGAGCTCGCGGGCAACGACATGATCTTGAAGAGCCTCGCGGTATCGCTCGTCATCGCGTTCGCCAGCGCGGCCATCGCCACCGTCGTCGGCACGCTCGCGGCCGTGGGCGTGAACGGCATGTCGCGCCGCGCGCGCACGGCGGTCATGGTGCTCAGCTATGTGCCCGTCATCAACCCGGAGATCATCACCGGCGTGTCGCTGATGCTGCTGTTCGTCGTCGGCAACACGCAGCTGTCGAACCTCTTTTCCGCGCTGCTCGGCGCGGAGGTCTCTGTCAACGGCTTCGGCGTGCTCACGCTGCTGGCGGCGCACATCACATTCTGCCTGCCGTACGTGCTGTTCAACGTCAGCCCCAAGCTGCGCAAGATGGACGTCCGCGTCTACGAGGCCGCGCTCGACCTCGGCTGCAATCCGCGCCAGGCGTTCTTCAAGGTTGTTTTGCCGGAGCTGACGCCCGCGATCCTGTCGGCGTTTTTGATCTGCCTGACGTACTCCATCGACGACTTCATCATCTCGTATTTCACCTCCGGCACCGTCCAGACGCTGCCTATCGCCATCTACTCGATGACGCGCAAGAAGGTCAGCCCGGAGATCAACGCGCTGTCGGCTATCCTGTTCGTCGTGATCCTCACGGTGATCCTCGGGGCCAACGCCCTGGATTCCGCGCGCGAGCGTCGTCTGGAGCGCGCGGCGCGCGAGGAAGAGAGAAAGGCGGGGATGCAGGCATGAAAAAATGGTCCACGCGCGCGGCTACCGCGCTGCTCGCCGCCGTGTGCCTCTCGGCGGGCGCGCCCGCGTTCGCCGAGACACAGGTGGATGATGGCTATGACTACACGCGCTTTGCGGACGACAACATCACGCTCAATGTCTACAACTGGGGCGAGTATATCTCCGACGGCTCGGAGGATACGCTCGACGTTGTCGCCGAATTTGAGGCGCTCACCGGCATCCGCGTCAACTATACGACGTTCGACACGAACGAGAGCCTGTACGCCAAGCTTAAATCGGGCGGCGGCGCGTACGACGTCATCATCCCGAGCGACTACATGATCGGCAAGATGGCGAACGAGGGCATGCTCGAGGAACTGGACTTCTCCAACATCCCGAACTACGACAAATACATCGGCGACGCGTACAAAAACCAGAGTTACGACCCCGAGAACAAGTACAGCGTCCCGTATATGTGGGGCCTTGTATGCGTCATCTACAACACAACGATGGTCGACGAGGGCGATACCTCGACCGGCTGGGGCATCCTGTGGGATGAAAAGTACGCCGGCCAGATCCTGATGTTCAACAACAGCCGCGACGCGTTCGCCATCGCCGGCAAGATGCTCGGCGGCAGCCTCAACCCGTCGAGCGTCGACGAGGTCGAGGCGTCCGCAGAAAAGCTCAAGCAGCAGAAGAGCGTCGTGCAGGCGTACGTCATGGACGAGATCTTCGACAAAATGGGCGGCGGCGAGGCGGCCGTCGCGCCGTACTACGTCGGCGACGGCATCACGATGATGGACGACAATCCCGACCTCGCGATGTACCTGCCCGGCGAGGGAACAAACATCTACATCGACGCGATGTGCATCCCGAAGGGCGCGCGCAACAAAGAAGCCGCTGAGATGTTCATCAACTTCATGTGCGAGACACAGATCGCCCTCGCGAACGTCGAGGCCATCTGCTATTCCACGCCGCACACCGCCGCGCTCGAGCTGCTCGACGAGGAGATGCGCGACAACGAATTTATGTATCCGGACGATGACTACCTCGCCCTGTGCGAGACGATGAGCGTCCTGCCCGACGAGATCAACAGCGCGATGGACGCCGCGTGGAGCAGCGTGCGCAGCTACGACGCCACCGGCAACGCGTGGATCATGCCGCTGCTGCTCGTCGTCATGCTGGCGCTCGCCATCTTCGGTTTCGTCCGCAAGGCCATCCGCCGCAGAAAACGAGATTACTGAAACAAAGCGGCCGCCGGGCTCAAACGCCCGGCGGCCGCTCGTCACGTCTCAAAGCAAAAATCGCACGCCCCGCGCACGGCGAAGACCAGGTGGTACGCCTTTTCCATCGGGATCCAGCGCGTGCGGAACGCCTCCGCCTTCTCCGGGCTGCGCGCCGTCACGCGGCGCATCTGCTCGTCCGCGTCCACGGAAAGGAATACCGTCAGATCGTAATACCCCCGCAGAGCGGGCAGCATCGAGTACGATCCCTCCACGACGACGAGCGGCGCGTCAGGCACGCGCACCGTCTCCGCCGGCGCCATGCGCGAGCAGTCAAAGCGGCGGTAGGAAAACGCACCTTTTCCGAGGCGCGGCGCGGCCTCCGCGAGAAAGCGCTCTGCGTGCACGTTCCCGCCGGGCGCGGCGAGGCGCTCTGCCGTGCGCAGCTCCGGCGGCAGGAAGAAGTCGTCCATGTGTACGCACGCGCCGCCGAACGCTTCACACAGCGCGGCGGCCAGCGTCGTCTTGCCCGCCGCCGCGTCGCCGTCGATCGCCGCGACAGCGCGCCCTTTTTTCGCGAGCAAGCGCCGCACGCTCTCATACAGCGGGGCGAAATTTGCGTCAGTCATGCGCCGTCAGCTTCGCTCTTTCCAGCGCCGCGACGATCACCGGCACAAGGATCAGCTGCAACACGATGCCCGGCCACGCGTTTGCGAACGCGCCCGCGAAGAAAATGGCGGGGGAGAACTCCACCGCTGTCGCGATCTTCGACAGAACGAACATCACCGCGCCCCACACGGCGCGCCCGCCCAGCATTGCGAGCACAAGGCTGCCGTAGAGTGCCTTCGCGCCGCGTCGGCCGAGCGCCTTGTGCAGCGTGCCGGCGAGAAATCCGTATGCGGCCAGTTCAAACGCCATTGCCGTCGCACTCGGGAAGAGCTGCGGCATATGGAACAGAAGATTGCGCAGAAGCGGCGCGACAAAGCCCACGGCCGCGCCCCACGGCCCGCCGCAGAGATAGCCGCACAACAGCACCGGCAGGTGCATCGGCGACAGCATCGCGCCGAACTGCTGGATCTGCCCCGTCAGAAACGGCAGCAGAAGCGCCAGCGCAAGGCACAGCGCAGAGTAAACGAGCTTCCGGGTGTTTTGGCTCATGTGTTTTTCCTCCCAAAAATAAAGATACCGGCCCTCTTCAGAAGACGACCGATACCTTCATAGCATCGAAATTCAAAAGCCGCAGGCGGCGGAGAACGGGCGCGAGGGGGGCGGCTTCATGCCGCCCAAATCGATTTTCATTATATCCGGATGGACCCTGCGTGTCAAGTTTGACAAGGGATGGTATAATATAAGAACCAATTTTACAGCGAAAAGAGAGTTGTGCTATGACGTCTTTCCAGAAATATTCAGAGACATTCCGCGTCGCGCAGTATGAGTGCGACGCCGCCAGCCGCATGACGCCGGGTGCGGTGCTGCGCCGCGCGCAGCAGCTTGCCACCGACCACTGCGAGTCCGCCGGCATCAGCGCCGACGTCTACGTCCGCACACACACTGCGTTTTTGCTCGCGAAGGTCGCCGCCGAGTGGGCAAAGCCCATCCCCGTCGGTACGCAGATCCTTGCGGTCACGCGCCCCGGCGCGCCTGTGCGCGCGGTCTACACGCGCTGCACCGAGTTTTTCGACGAAGCTACCGGCGAGCGCCTGTGCGCGATGGACAGCCGCTGGGTCCTTGTCGACACCCAGACGCGGCGCATCCTTCGCACGCCGCCCGAGGAACTGAACGGCTTCGCGGGCTTTGCCGCGCCGTACACGCTGGACGTCGCTGTGCACAAGCCCGGCCAGTTCGCGCCGTGCGGTGTGCAGGAGGCCACGTACACGCGCTGCGACCTCAACGGCCACCTGAACAACACCATTTACGCGGACATCGCCTGCGACTGCGCCGACGCCGCGGCTCTGCTTGCGCGCGGCGCCATGCGCTTTGCCGCTGTGTTCCACAAGGAGGTCCCGCTCGGCGCGTCCTTCGAAGTGCTGCGCGGCGAGACGGAAAGCGGCCTGTATTTCTGCGGCCAGAGCGGCGCGGGAAAGCATTTCGAGGCGGAACTGACGCTCTTCCCGGGCTGAGTGCTCTGCGCATCGTCAAATTGTCAAAAAAACAACACATGTTTTTCTCAAAAAGTTTACAAAACCCCCTTGACGAACGGTGACAAAACGGTTACAATAAAGTTGCAAGAAAGTTACAAGCTAACTTGCGGTGCACTTTTTCATCGGGTACGGGTCCTTTCCTCCTTTCGCCGCCGAAGATTCGCGGCGGCGATTTTCCGGGATGCCGTACAAACCTTCCTCAAACTCCTTTTTGGAAAACAAAAAAGCTCCGTGAACGCAGCACGGGGCTTTTTTGTTTGGTTCGGCTGCTTTGACGCGGCAAAGAGGTAAAGCGCTTTTTTTCGAAAATCTCTTTTCGCGGCGTTGGTTTTGTGATATGATGAAAAGAAAATCGACGGCCTGACCGGTGCGGAGACCGCCGCGCCGACCGCCGGAACCAACAGCAAAAGAAAAAGGAGAGTATGACATGGCAACTTATTTCACAGAGCCCTCGCGTACCTTTGGCGAATATCTTCTTGTTCCCGGCTATTCGTCGGCGGAGTGCATCCCGTCAGCCGTCAGCTTGAAGACACCGCTCGTCAAGTATCGCAGAGGACAGGAAGAATGCCCGCTGTCCATGAACATTCCGATGGTTTCGGCCATCATGCAGGCGGTTTCCAATGACACAATGGCGATCGCGCTGGCCAAGGAGGGCGGCGTGTCGTTCATTTACGGTTCGCAGTCCATCGAGGAAGAAGCCGCGATGGTCGCGCGCGTCAAGAGCTACAAGAAAGGCTTTATCACCAGCGATTCGAACGTCCGTCCGGACGCCACGCTGGCCGATATCCTCGCCCTGAAGGAGAAGACGGGTCACTCCACCGTGGCCGTCACCGACGACGGCACTGCCAACGGCAAGCTGCTGGGCATTGTCGGCAGCCGCGACTACCGTGTCTCGCGCATGACGACCGACACGCTCGTGTCCACGTTCATGACGCCGTTTGAGAAGCTCGTTGTGGCTGACGAGAACACGACGCTCAAAGAGGCCAACGACATCATCTGGGATCGCAAGCTCAACGCGCTGCCGCTGATCGACAAGAACCAGCACCTGAAGTGCATCGTCTTCCGCAAGGACTACGATTCTCACAAGGAGAACGTCAACGAGCTGCTCGACGCCAACAAGAGCTACGTCGTCGGCGCGGGCATCAACACGCGCGATTACGCCGAGCGCGTTCCGGCGCTGGTCGAGGCGGGCGCGGACGTGCTGTGCATCGACTCGTCCGAGGGCTTTACCGAGTGGCAGAGCCGCACGCTCGCGTGGATCCGCGCGAAGTACGGCGATAAGGTCAAGGTCGGCGCGGGCAACGTCGTCGACCGCGACGGCTTCCGCTTCCTCGCCGAAGCGGGCGCGGATTTCGTGAAGATCGGCATCGGCGGCGGCTCCATCTGCATCACGCGCGAGACGAAGGGCATCGGACGCGGACAGGCAACCGCCACGATCGAGGTGGCGAAGGCCCGCGACGAGTACTTCAAGGAGACGGGCATCTACGTGCCCATCTGCTCTGACGGCGGCATCGTTCACGACTATCACATCACGCTGGCGCTCGCGATGGGCGCGGATTTCGTCATGCTGGGGCGCTATTTCTCCCGCTTCGACGAGAGCCCGACGAACAAGCTGCGCATCAACGGCCAGTATGTGAAGGAGTACTGGGGCGAGGGCTCGAACCGCGCGCGCAACTGGCAGCGCTACGACCTGGGCGGCGCCTCGAAACTGAGCTTCGAAGAGGGTGTCGACAGCTACGTGCCGTACGCCGGCGCGCTGAAAGACGGCGTGCGTGTCACGCTTGCGAAGGTCCGCAGCACGATGTGCAACTGCGGCGCGCTGACGATCCCCGAGCTGCAGGAGAAGGCGCGGCTGACGGTTGTGTCCTCCACCAGCATCGTCGAGGGCGGCGCGCACGACGTCATGCTCAAGAACAAAGGCACTGTCACGGAATAAAGGAATCAAAGACGCCCGGCGGGCCGACCGCCGGGCGTCTTTTTCTATCCCCTCCGGAGCATTTTCGCAAACGCCTCCGCGGCGACGGACAGGGGATGCGACGGCGCGCAGACGAGGCAGATGCGCCGCTCGGGCAGCGGCGTTTCCAGCTGCAATTCGAACACGCTGCCCTTTTCGATGGCCCCTCGCGCGAACGCATGCGGCACAAAACCCACACCAAGCCCGTTTTCCACCAGCGGTGTCACGAGGTCGGCGGTCGCCATCTCCATGTCGGGCGCAAACGCCAGTCCGGAAGCGCGGAACACCTCCTCGATGTGATCGCGCGTCAGTGTGCCCGGCGTCATGCAGATGAGCGGAAAATGCGTCAGCATCTCCATTGTCACCGTGCCGCCCAGCGCGGCGCGGTATTTTTCACCCGCGATGACAACGTCCCGCAGCGGGGCGAGCTCCGTTGTTTCAAAGGTGTCCGTCAGTCCGTGCGCAGTCAGCACCAGTACCGCAAAATCGATCGCTCCCGCGTCCAGATCGGCCAGCATCCCGGGCGTGGAGCCGTTTGCGATCTTCAGCCGCACGTCAGGATACGCCTCCTTGAAACGACGCAGCTGCGGAAGAAGGTAGTGATGCAGCGTTGTCTCCGTCGCGCCGATGCGCACAACGCCGCGCGCCAGCGTGCGGCGCGCCTCCAGTGCCTCGTACGCCTCGCCGATGCGCGCCAGAGCGTCCGAGATGTATGCATACAGAATTTCGCCCTCCGGCGTCAGCGTCACACCGCGGCGGGACCGCTCGAACAGCCGGCACCCGTGATATGCCTCAAGCGTTTGCAAGTGGTGCGTCACGGTCGGCTGCGACAAATACAGCTCCTTCGCGGCGGCCGTCAGGCTTTTCGCACGCGCCGCGCATACAAATGCCTTGTAGGCGTCCAGACTTGCCTCCATCATTTCCTCCCATAGATCATATCTATAACGGTTCGTAAAAAACAAAAATTGCGAATGGTTTGATTTGTAGTATAATAGAGTTTGCGTGAAAAGACAAGAGGAGGAGAGTTCATGAACAAGGATCTGACGCAGGGATCCCCGCGGACCGTTTTGTGGACGTATACGCTGCCGCTGTTTGTCAGCGTGGTGTTCCAGCAGCTGTACAATATCGCGGACAGCGTCATTGCAGGAAAATTTGCGGGCGAGAGCGCGCTGGCTGCCGTCGGCGCTTCGTACCCCATCACAATGATCTTCATGGCCATTGCCATCGGCAGCAACATCGGCTGCTCAGTCGTTATTTCACGTCTGTTCGGAGCGAAGGAGTTCCGCTCGATGAAGACAGCTGTCTCCACGACGTTGATCTCATCGCTGGTGCTGTCGCTGGTGCTGACGGCGCTGGGCCTCGCCGGAACGCCGCTGCTGATGCAAATGCTCGGTACGCCCGCGGACATTTTTGACGACGGCGCTCTGTACCTTGCGATCTACATCGGCGGGTTTGCCTTTCTGTTTCTGTACAATGTCACGACGGGCGTATTCTCATCGATGGGCGACTCTAAAACGCCGCTGTACTTTCTGATCGGATCGTCGCTTGGCAACGTGGTGCTGGACTATGTGTTCGTGCGCTACTTCCGGTGGGGCGTCGCAGGCGTCGCATGGGCAACGTTCCTGGCGCAGGGCGTTGCGTGTGTACTGGCGCTCATCACGTTGCGTGTGCGTGTGCGCGCCGTTCCCACGGAGGGGCGAGTGCCGCTGTTTTCCAGACGGATGCTGATGCAGATCGCCCGGATCGCCATCCCCAGCATTTTGCAGCAGAGCTTCGTGTCAGTGGGCAACATTTTCATTCAGCTCCTTGTGAACAGCTTCGGCTCATCCGTCATCGCAGGCTATTCTGCGGCTGTGAAGCTGAATACGTTTTCCATCACTTGCCTCACAACGATGGGCAACGGTGTGTCGAACTTTACCGCGCAGAATCTCGGCGCGGGGCGCGAGGACCGCGTCCGCAGCGGACTGTACGCGGGGCTTATGATGGCGGCGATCGTTTGCGTTCCGTTCGTCGTCTGCTACTTCGGCTTTGGCAATGTGTTCGTGGGGATCTTTATGGAGGATGGCTCCAGCGGGCAGGCGCTCGCAACGGGCGTTGAATTCCTTCGCATCGCCTCGCCGTTCTATTTCGTCGTAGGCCTCAAACTCATCACAGACGGTGTGCTGCGCGGCGCTGCGGCAATGGGCCCGTTTATGATCGCGACGTTCACCGACCTGATCCTGCGCGTCATCCTCGCATTCGTGTTCTCGGGAGTGATGGGTACAAGCACCGGCATCTGGCTTTCATGGCCGGTCGGATGGACGGTGGCCGCGCTTCTGACCCTGTATTTCTATCGGAAAGGCGTTTGGCGCATCAGACGCAGCGCCTGACAGGTGCGAGCAGTCCGCGCGGACGCGCGGACTGCTCGTTTTTGCGTTTTTTCATTGTTTTTTTACATCTGTGTGGTATTATAAATTCATGTCACACGGAGGTGGTCCAATGAATGATAAAAAGTTCAAACAGACCCGGATCACGCTGATCGTCGGGATCGTGATCGCGGCCATTGTCCTTGTCGTCATGATCGCGGCGGTCTATCTCAACAGCAAAATGAATCTGCTGAAGCGCCCGGCGGCCAATGCCGCGGCGGGTTCATCCGAATCCGGTGTGAGCGCGGAGGACGAGATCCTCTCGTTCGGCAATATCGATCTGGATTCGATCGACGTGATGGAAAACGGCGGGACCATCGAGCCGCCGGAGGGAGATGTCAACGTCAACGACGGCATCACGAACATTCTGCTGATCGGTTCCGACGAGCGAGAGGAGAACGAAAATTCCCGCGCCGACAGCATGATGCTCGTCTCGATCGACAGCAGGAAAAACACGTGGAAACTGGTGTCGTTTGAGCGCGGCGTCGGCGTTTCGATCCCCAATGTGGGCGACGACTGGCTGACGCACACGTACGCGTACGGCGGCGCGCCGCTCGTGATGAAGACGCTTCAGGAATATTACAAGGTCGACGTCAGCCGTTATGTCAAGGTGGATTTCTCCGCCTTTGAGACGGTGATCACGGACATCGGCGGCGTCGTGGTCAACATGAGCGAGATCGAGGCGAATTATCTCAACCAGATCGCGGGCGAGGAGAAGTGGACAGAGGGCCCCGCGCGCCTGGACGGACCCACGGCGCTGGTGTACGCGCGCATCCGCCACATCGACAGCGACTGGGAGCGCGTGGAGCGCCAGCGCGAGGTCGTGCAGGCGGCGGCTGATCAGGTCTCGACGCTGAGCTGGTCGAAGATCAACCTGATCCTGGACCACGTTTTGCCGCAGATCGAGACGAACCTTACGAACGCGGAACTGTGGCAGCTGCTGTTCAGGATGCCCGCGCTGATGGGGACCGAGGCGGATCAGCTGACTGTGCCGGACCGCGACAAGATCTGGACGATCTCGTCGACGATCGAATCATCGCTGATCGGCTGTGACTTTGAGGCGGAGGCCGAACGGCTCAACAGTTTCCTGCTCGGTGAGCTCGTCGTGGAGACGGAGGACGAAGCGGCGTCTTCGGCCTCTTTGGAACAATGATGAAACGGCGCCCGGAGACAAACGTCTCCGGGCGCCGTTTTTATGCCTTCTTGTCCTCGGGCCGGCAGGGAATGACCGGGTTGCACATCAGATCGACACGGTACCACAGGTAATCAAGATCCTTGAACAGATCCATATTGATCTGAAGCGACGCCGGGTTCGTGGCCTGAAGGTCGCTCATACATGCGAGCGCCTCGGGTGTTTCAGAGAGTTTCACGACGATGTGCTCGTCCTCGCAGAA
>CALXIU010000220.1 GCA_944388415.1 uncultured Ruthenibacterium sp.
CCCTCCGTGTGGAGGGCGACGTATTATACGCTGCATAACACGACGAATAAGACGATTTCTATCCACGCCCTCCGTGTGGAGGGCGACCGTTTCCAAAACCTACACTCTAAAAGCCAATGAATTTCTATCCACGCCCTCCGTGTGGAGGGCGACATAGGGCAAATTCGTAAAACCCGGAACCGGAACAATTTCTATCCACGCCCTCCGTGTGGAGGGCGACATGCCGCTCAAAGGGCTTCCATTGTTGAGGTCCAGATTTCTATCCACGCCCTCCGGGTGGAGGGCGACGATGCGCGGCGCGTTGACGGCGTCCCGGCGGGTGATTTCTATCCACGCCCTCCGGGTGGAGGGCGACTATGCTACGCAGAGTGTGAAAAATACCATTGCAAATTTCTATCCACGCCCTCCGGGTGGAGGGCGACAAATATTGAGCGAATTTATACATGCGATATATCAATTTCTATCCACGCCCTCCGGGTGGAGGGCGACCTTTTGCTTTTTGCCTTCGCGCTGCTTGGAAGTATATTTCTATCCACGCCCTCCGGGTGGAGGGCGACCGAGCCGAATGCGTCGCAAATCCGGGCGCTGGCTATTTCTATCCACGCCCTCCGGGTGGAGGGCGACGGCAAAAGCGCACAAGATTATTGGCACTTTTTGCGACAATACGATGAAAAAGAATGAATATTAAGAAAAAAATCACACGATAAAATGGTCGATTGTGCTATTATGCAACTTACACGGCTGATTTATTGCCTTCATTCCGGTGCGAAAGTCCTTGTAGATTTATGTGCATTTGACTGTCGCACCTGCATTATAGCAACAGAATATCGTCCTGCGCAAATTCGGGTGCGCAGCCCACGTGTTCAACTTTCGTCTTGTAGGAATTTCCGAGGCAATAAAAGCGCAGGCTGTCCGTTTGCGGATCAATCATCTGCGTCAGCTTTGCTTTGAGCACAGCAAACTGCGCCGCGTCCAGCAGGCACTCGAACACGGAATTTTGTACGCGCTGCCCGTGGTCGACGCAGACTTTTGCCACCTTGCGAAGCCGCTTGCGGCCGGCCGCGGTCTCTGTGTTCACGTCATACGTAATCAGCACCAGCATTGTGTTTTGCACCTCGCCTCTTATTTCCAGAAAAACGGCGGATACGCCTCCAAATCCCCGCGCAGCGTCCTCGCGAGAAGCAAGGCCTGCACATAGGGCACGAGGCCCCACGGGATTTTTTCGCCGAGAAACGGGTGGGTGATGATCTCCTGCCGGCGGTGCTGCCATGCGGTCAGGAATGCGCGGCGTCCCTCATCCGTCAACAGAACCGCTCCACTTTCCTGCTCCTGGCAATGCTTATCCGTGACAAGTTTCTGGTTGACGCACGTCAGCACGAAGCGGTCGGCATACACTGCGCGTAGTTCCTCCATCAAGTCAAGCGCCAGACTGCTGCGTCCCGGTCTTGGCCGGTGCAGAAATCCGACGTACGGGTCAAGACCGACGCCCTCCAGAGCGCAGGCGCACTCCCTCGCCAGCAAAGTGTAGGCAAACGAGAGAAGCGCGTTGATCGCATCCAGCGGCGGGCGTCTGCTTCTGCCGTTGAATGCATAAGCGGGCCGCTGCTGTAAAATCAAGCTGTCGAACACTTCGAAGTAGCGCTGAGCGCTCTCTCCTTCCAATCCGCGCAGCTCCTCGAGCGTCATCACGTCCCGAATGCGGGGCAACGCCGCCGCAAGCTGAGCGGATACGGCTTTGAGCCGCTCCACCGGCACGCGCTGCGGGTGGTCGCGCGTCGCGCGCTCCAGCACCCACCGCGCATTGTACACCTTGCCAAGGACAAAGCCCTGCGCGTACCGGCAGCTGACGCCCGGGTCGTCACAGGCGCGGTACTGCTGCTGCCGGAGCAGCACATTGCCGCGCGCCTCTCCCATGGTGCGGGCGAGGAATTTTCCCCGCGGCGTGAAAAACACGAGGTCGACGCCGTGCGCGGCGCACTCGCCCATCAGCGCGGGCGACGCGCCGGCGTAGGAAAAGCAGAGGATTCCCTCCAGCGTGTGGAGGGGAAATCTCGCCTGCTCCTCCCTTTCCCTGCTGACGACGACATTCTCGCCGTCCAGCGACAGGTAGCTCTCCGGCGTCAGCACAAACAGGGTGTTCAGCAATTTTCGCATAAATCCTCCCGCTGCAGTCCCTCTGCAATATGAGCGCTGATGTATTCGCTCGCATCAGCGCGGCGGCAGAGCGCTGGCAGGCACACTTCTTTCAGCGAACAGGCGTTGCAATGCTTTCCCGGGCGAACCTTTGGCGTGTGCCCGCGGGCAAAGCACTGATTCATCTCCGCAGCTGTTTTGCGCGTCTGCATCCGCAGCTCCGGTGTGAATGCGACGATCTCACGCCGCCGCGTCTGCGCGTAATACAGCGCTCCCTGCTCGATCGTACACGCGAGCATCTCCTCCAGCGCGATCCCCTGTGCGCACAGCTGCAGCCGGTCGGCATCTGTCTCCTTTGCGGTCCCATGCTTGTATTCGACCGGCATCGGCAGCCACGTCCCCTCCCAGCCCTGAAGCGGCACGCCGGCAAAATCGGCGCGAAATTCCACCACATCGCACACACCGGAGAGGCGCAGGGAATGCGAAATGACGCGCATTCCCCGCACGATCAGCAGATCGCCTCTTTTCTCATGCTGTTTTTCGTCATGACAGCGCGCGTGGTCCAGCCTGCCCTCCGCAGTGCGGAGATTTTCCTGCCACTGCTGTTCGAGGTGGATCAGCGCCCACTGGCGGCGACAGAAACAAAAGTGCTGGATCCCGGAGAGGAGCAGGTATTCCTCCGCATTTTCCATCAGGACATCCGCTCGCAGGTCACGCCGTCGGGCAGCGCGTCGTCGACCGTCACCACATAGTCCTGATAACTGCGCGCGACCGTGACTCCCTCTTTGCGGACGACATGCACCGCATCGAACAGCTTGTAGGAGGGCGCGTTGCCCAGCTCGGTCTCATGGCGGAACACGATGAGCTCGCGCACGGCCATCTTGCCGCGGGCGGCACTGTGGTCGTTCTCAAACATATTCAGAATGGCCTGCCACAGAAGCTGGAGGTCCTCCTCGGAGAAGCCGGTCGTCTTGCGGGCCAGATTGGCTGAGACGTACCCTTCGGCACGGTAGAGACCGTAGGGCACGATGTGTTTGCGGCCCATCTCCGTCCCCTTTTTCTCTGCGTCCGCCTCGGTCGTGATGGCAATGCGGGTGATGGTGACTTCCTGTGGCAGGATCGGGTCGATGCTGCGGGCAAAGCTCAGTTGGACCGGGCCGCGCACCTGACCACAGTTCAGCGCGCCCTTGACAAACGTCGTCATCACGGCGCCGAAGGTGCGGATGTCGTAGAAATTGCGGCACATAAAGTCCCGGATCTTCCCGTCCAGCGCCGGGTCGTCCTTCTTCGCAGCCTTCAAATCGCCGCTGACGCCGAGATAAGCCAGCGCTTCGGCGTCGCTGCGCTGCAGCGGGACCTGATCCTTGATGTAGATGCGGTAGCCCTCGGCGTCCTCTTTGGCGGTTTCCACATAGTTGCGGATCTTCCGCTTGAGGCAGACGTCCGTCACGATGCCGTACCCCGTCTCGGGGTCGATGCGGGGCATGTTGCCTGCGTCCGGGTCGCCGTTGGGGTTTCCGTTTTCCACGTCGAACAAAATCACAAAATCATAGCGGTTCTTGATGGCTTCAGACATCTTACTGTTCCTCCTTTTTGGCGTAGCGCTTTTGCGTCTCGTGGTAGTATCCGATCTGGAACGCGCTCTGCTCGGACAAGGTCAGACGCGCGGGCAGCGTCCGGTCGATGCGTGCATTCAGATCGGTGACCCGCCGGTTGTAATAGGCGGATATTCCGCCGTCCAGCTTCGCCAGATGCTTCTGCGCCAGGTTGATTAGCAGCGGAAATACGGAAGCGGGCGTGGCGGACGCCGAGTTGAAATAGCGGTCCTTGATGGTGGTGTTGATCCCGGGATTGGCACGCTGCTGGATCGCCTCCAGCACGGCGAACAGCCGCCCCAGCACATAGGGAAGATAGTTGCTTTGCTCGTTGAGTTCCACGGTCATGACCTCCTTGAGTGTTTCGTCCTGCGAATTTCGCAGATACCATGCTTTGAGGATCGCGGCGCGGCCGCGGGTGATGTCCCGCTCCGCGCGGATGCGAAGCACCACGCCATCCAGCAGGGTCGCCGGATAAGGCCCGCCGTTTAGGACGGCCAGCAGAAGGTCGCCGGCGAGGCGCGGGTTTGGCTCCGGGTTGCGCGCGTTCTTGTTGACGGTCTCCTGCAAGAGCCGCCAGACGGGCAGCGTAGGGAATTTGTCGAAGGACGGGCGCACGATCTCAAGCTGATCGTAATGGCGCGCTACGTTGGCCGCCAGCGTTCCGAACGTGTTCTGCCAGAAAAAGCGGACTGAAAGGCGCGCGGCGTTCGGCGCGAGGCCGAGCACATAAAAGCGCGTATCCGGATTGAGACGGTCGTCGCGCCAATCCACCGGCTCGCCGTCCGCCAGACGCCGCGCCGCGTTCAAGATGTCCTGCTCGCCGACGGTGTCGTCGTACAGCGAGTCCATCACAAAATCCTGATAGGCAGCGCTTCCTCCCTCGGCCCAGCAGACGATGGTCGTGTCCCCCACGCGGCGCGTGTGCTCGCGGTCAGAGAGCAGTTCGTTGAGCGCCGTCGTGTAGGCAAAAGCAGCGTACTCGCCGGTCGGGGCGTTGTCGCCCTGCTCATGGTCATACGAGCAGAACGCGGGAGCATTGAATGAGACGAGAGCTGCGCCGCTGCTCTGCGCCCCGACAACGCCCTTGATGTTCGGATGCAGCCGGGCGACTGCTCCCCTGCGGCCGGTGACGAGGCAGAGCGCATTCTCCCCCTCCACCGAATCCGCGCAGGTGCGCTGCCAGCACTCCCGGACCGCAGGATCCTCCGAGACAGGGCGGTCGCCGTACCAGAGCAGAAGGTTGCCGCCCTTCATCAGCTCCTCCCAGTCGGCCCGGAGGGCGGGGTGACCGGCGGCTGCGGCCGGGTTCCAGTGCGCGAAGAACGCGAGCACCGCACGGGCGGCCGGGCTCTGCACATCTTGCAAGAGCTTCTCGTGCAGCGCGCGCGAGGCGGCGAAGCACTCCGCAGTGCGCGCCGGTTTTCCCTTTGTGTCCGCGCCGAGGAGATAACTTGACGTGTCGCACAGGAAGTTGGCCGCCACGCCGGAGGAGCGTTTGACTGGCTGCGGCACCTCCCGCTCCTGCGGGACGATCGCGGTCTTTTTTCCGCGCTCCACCTCGCGCTGAAGATGGATCAGGCCCTCGAGCGAGCCGTCGTCCCCAAGTTCCATCGCCCAGGAGACCTTCGCTTTCGACCAGCCCGGCCGGGAGATCTGCCCCAGTTCGAGCAGGTCCTCATAGTGACGCGTCAATACTTGCAGGATCATCGGAACACCTCGCAATCTTCCGTGTTGATGACGCCGTGTTCCAGCCGCGCGCGAAAATACGTCGGCTCGATGTTCTGCGGGTCGGAGTAATCGAAGTCGTACAGCATCAGGCCGAGGTCGCGCGTCTCGTCGATCGCGGGGATCGGCCCGCCGCCCCACGGGCGGAACCGCGCCGGAAACTCGCGGCAGCCGAAATAGGGCGTGTGAAAGCACTTGCCCTTCTCCATACGCCGGGTGACGATGTCCTGAAACTTTCCGGGATTGTCCCCGGGCGCCGCCGCGTCCGTCATTGTGAAGTGCGCCTCGATGACATAGTGGACATCCCGCAAAACGAGCGAGGCACGCTGCACGATATCCTGTGACGCCGCGAGATACAGCGGCTGCCCGCCGCCCTGCGCGGCCGCGCGCGCCGTGGCCGCCGGGATCTTGCTCTTGACCTCGTTGCGCCGGATGCTGACGAAGCGGATCGGATTCAGCACATAAATGCGGTCAATGTGCCAGCGCAGGCCGGGATGAAAATAGATCGCCTCCACGATCCCGCGCGCCGCCGACGGCGTCAGAACGTCATAGGACATACGCTCCGCCTTGAACTCTGGGCGTGTAAACAGCGCATACTCTCCCCATACCTCCATTTGAATCATGGCAGTACCTCCTGTCCTTTTGTCATATAATCCAGCCCTTTCCCGTCTCCACATCGAGCGACAGGCCGGTGCTGCGGTCGTACAGCGTGGGATCCGTCAGCACCCAGTCGCCGCTGTCCGTTTCCGTCACGGCTCCGGCCGCGCGAAGGGCCTCC
>CALXIU010000221.1 GCA_944388415.1 uncultured Ruthenibacterium sp.
CTCGGTCAGAAGAACACCGCGCAGTGGAGCGGCGTCCGCGGCGTGCTGGCCGCGCCGGACTGCACGTACGGCGTGACGGCGGACGGCCGCGTGCTCGCGGCGGGTGCGCCTGTCGACGCGTCCGTGCTCTCGTGGACAAACGTGCGGCGGCTCGTGTGCGGGCCGGACCACGTGGCTGGCCTGCGTGAGGACGGCCGCGTGCTCACGGCCGGGCATGTGCAGGCCGCGTCCGAGATCGCACTGTGGGAAAACGTCGCGGACATCGCGGCGGCGCGCGGCTGCATCGTAGCCCTGCACCGGGACGGAACGGTCTCGTTCGCGGGCAAGGCGGGCGACGCGCGCGCAGCGTGCGCCGCGTGGACGGGCATCGCCGCCGTGGCGGCGGACAACGCCTATGTCTACGGCCTGACGGAGGACGGCGACGTGCTCACCGCGGGCGCGTGCAAGCCGTTCCTCGACAAGGGGCGCTCCGGCGCGGCGAACTGGCACGGCGTCGCGGCGCTGGCGTCCAACCCGTCCGGCGTGGCGGCGCTCGGCGCGACGGGCGAGCTGACGCTGGCGGGCACCGTCTCCGGCGACAGCCGCAAGCTGCTGGACGCGTGGGAACAGCACGTGCGCCCCGCCGCATTCGCATGACGAGCGCTTCGGGGGCTCGTGCGGACGGCTGACCTCTGCCGCCACCCCTCAGTCCCCTTCGGGAACAGCTCCCCTCAAAGGGGAGCCTCTGGCGGCAGCCGTCAAAGAGCGCGTCTTGCCTCCCCATTGAGGGGAGGCGCTGGCGGGCAAACGCCTGTCAAGTTTTGCCGACGTATTCCTCGAGCGTGAGGCCGTTTTCCATGATGGCGCGGGCGGCGTCGGCGCCGACGTAGCGGTAGTGCCACGGCTCGTACGTCACGCCCGTGACAGCCTCCTTGCCCTCGGGGTAGCGCAGGATGAAGCCGTAGTCCGCACAGTGCGCCGCGAGCCACGCGAAGTGCGGCGTGTCCTCGAACGCGGTCGTGAGGTCGTTGTTCGACGAATACCAGTCCGCCGAGACGATGTCCGCCGCGAGGCCGAGGTTGTGCTCGGACGTGCCGGGGCGCGCGACGTAGCGCGCGGCCTGCCGTTCGGCCTCCTCCCGCGGGAAGCCCTCCTCCATGAACGCTTCCGTCTTGCGGCGGAACAGCGCGTCCTGCCGCGCGACGCTGCGGTAGGCCGAGACTAAGTAGAGTTTGCAGCCCGCCGCCTCGGCGTCGCTCAGCATCTGTTCCAGCGCGTCCGCGGCGCGCGCGTCGAACTCGCGGTTCTCATAGCCCGGGATGGCGCGCGTCTCGACCGAGAAGCCCTCGGGAAGAGGGCTTTCGGCATTGACGAGGCGCAGCGCCCACGAGGACTCGGCCTCGGCGGCCGCCGGGCGCGATTCGCTCATCACGCCGGACTCCTCGCGCGCGTTAAGTCGGCTGCGCGCGTCGCTCATCGCGTCAGACGCGTCCGAGACGGCCTCGCTCCACGCGTCGGAGGCATCGCTCATCGCACCGCTCATCACATCGGACGCGCCGCTCTCGACTTTGTCCATCACGCCGGACGAGGACGAGTGCATCGACGAGGAGGACGGGACCGTGGACGAGGCGGAGGAGGGCTTGGACGAGCTGCTGTCCCCGCCCCCGAAGCAGGCGGTAAACGCAAAGACGCAGGCGGCAAGCAGAGCGGCGGACCATGTCAGTTTCGGCAACATACAAAAACTCCCTTTCGCCCGGCGGGCAAAAGGGAGTTTTGCGTTTTTGTCCGGCGGGTCATTGTAAATTGCCGGTCAGGGCCATCACGACGGACAGCGCGGCGAGGGGCGCGGTCTCGCACCGGAGGATGCGCGGCCCCAGCCCGACGGGCGCAAAGCCCGCCTCCGCGGCCTTTTGCGCCTCTTCGCGCGAAAAGCCGCCCTCGCTGCCCGTGATGATCGCGACGCTCTTCGCCGCGTCCCCGAGCCGGCTATGTAGAGGGGCCCCGCCCGCCTCGTCGCAAAAGAGCACGACGCCGCAAGACGCCGCGTCGCGCAGCGCCTCGTCAAACGTCAGCGGCATCGCGACCTCCGGCACGCGCCCGCGGCCGGACTGCTTCGCCGCCTCGAACGCGATGCGCCGGTAGCGGATGTTCTTTTTCTCCTCGTTCTTCGGCGCGGCCACGCAGAACCGGCTGAAAAACGGCACGACGCGCGACGCGCCCAGCTCCGTCGCCTTCTGGATGATGTGCTCGAGCTTTTCCTGTTTCGGATAGCCCACATACAGTGTGACCTCGACGGAGGGTTCCGATGCGCTTGGCGTGCTGGAAATGATCTCCAGTTCGACCTCATCCCTGTCCGCGCGCGCGACGCGGCAGACGTAGTCCGTGCCCGCGCCGTCGCAGACGGTGACCTCCTCGCCCGCCCGCGCGCGCAGCACGACGGCGAGATGGTGCGCGTCCGCACCCGTCAGCCGCGCCGTGGTGCCGGTGATATCGGATGTGAAATAGCGGTGCGCCATGAAAGCGTCTCCCCTTCCCTCTCAGAATATGCCGCGCCGCTCAGCGCGTGCAGACAAAGCAGACCCAGCCGTTCTTGCGCTTCGTCTCGGTCAGCGTGAAGCCCGCGGCCTCGAGCGCCGCCGCGACCTCGGCCTCGCGCTCGTCGATGACGCCGCTGGCCATGAAGACGCCGCCCTCTTTCAAAAGCGGCGCAGCCGACGGCGCCAGCGCCTTGATGGCGTTCGCGACGATGTTCGCGCAGATGACGTCGTACACACCCGTCGCCTTGTCGGACAGATCGCCGACGAGGACGGTCAGCCGGTCCGCGACGCCGTTGCGCTCGGCGTTCTCGCCCGCGGTGCGCACGCACATCGGGTCGATGTCGACGCCCTCTGCGCTTTTCGCGCCAAGCTTGAGCGCCGCGATGGCGAGGATGCCCGAGCCTGTGCCGATGTCGAGCACGCGCTCGCCGCCATGGATGCACGCGTCGAGCGTCTCGAGGCACAGCGACGTCGTCTCGTGCGTGCCGGTGCCGAACGCCATGCCGGGATCGAGCGTCAGCACGACGCGGTCGGTGGGATACTCCTCCCAGCTCGGCACGACGGCGAGGCGGCGGCCGATGTCCATCGCGTGGTAGTACTGCTTCCAGCTCGTCTCCCAGTCCTCCTGCTCGACGCCCGCGCTAGACAGCGAATACGGGATCTCCGCGCGCGTGAAGCGCTCGTGCACGAGCTGCGTGATCTCGGCGGCGTTCTCGTCGGGCGAGAGATACATGTGCACGACGACCTCGTCGCGGCTCTTGTCGCGCAGCTCCTGCTCGATGAGGTCGACGTGCGCGATGGCCTCGACCTCTGCCTCAAGGTCGCGGTAATCCTCGATGTAAATGCCGCCGGAGGAGATGCTCGTCGCGGCGGCCTCGGCGTTCTCGGCGTACCGCGCCGGGACGGTGATGCGGATATCGGTCCATTCCATGGTTCATTTCTCCTTTTCGTGTTCCTTGCGCCACGCGAGGACGGCGTCGAGGCGCTGCTTCGCGCGCGCTTCGCTGCCGCGCTCCGTCGGCACGTAGTAGCGCCGCCCCTTGAGCGACGGCGGCAGGCATTCCAGTTCGGCGATGCCGTCCTCGGTGTCGTGTGCGTAGACGTAGCCCTTGCCGAAGTCGAGATCCTTCATCAGCTTCGTCGGCGCGTTGCGGATGACGAGCGGCACCGGCTCGTCGAGCATCGTCAGCGCATCGCGCTTCGCGTGCTCGTACGCCTTGTAGACAGCGTTCGAGCGCGGCGCGAGCGACAGATAGATGACCGCGTGCGCGAGGTGGACGTTACACTCGGGCATGCCGAGGAAGTGGCACGCCTGATACACCGACACGCAGATGTCGAGCGCGCGCGAATCCGCGAGGCCGATGTCCTCGCTGGCGAAGCGGATGAG
>CALXIU010000222.1 GCA_944388415.1 uncultured Ruthenibacterium sp.
CCTCCCGCTTTTACAAGCGAGAGGATTTGCATGGCGGAGATGGAGAGATTTGAACTCTCGCGCCGGTTTCCCGACCTACTCCCTTAGCAGGGGAGCCTCGTCACCACTTGAGTACATCTCCATGGTAACAACATCGCCTGATTCTGTTGCGCGCATTCGCCTGCGTCTTGAAAAAAATGGCGGAAAGGGTGGGATTCGAACCCACGGGACATTGCTGTCCAACGGTTTTCAAGACCGCCTCCTTAAACCACTCGGACACCTCTCCGTGGCAGGGGTCAAGCGTTGAATGCTATAAGAGTATAGCACGCTTTCCCGCGCTTGTCAAGAGGCGCGGGAGGCGGCGAAAGATTCTTTTTTCCGGGCGCGCTTACGCGGCGCGCCCGGCCGGGACCGGGCCGGAGGGCGGCGCCATCCGCGCGAGGCGGCGCGCCGCGGCGCGCCGCAGCGCCAGACGGCGCTCGTGCTCGATCGCGCGCTCGAGTTCCCCGTTCAAAACATATGCCACCAGCGCGACCGCATAACACGCCGCTGAAAACAGAACCGCGTCCGCAAAGCGCGCGCCGCTGCCCACCGCGCCCAGCTGCGCCGTGCCGAACACGACCGCCGCAACACACACCAATTTCATCAGATCGCTGCCGAGCTTTTTCATTCTTGTTTCCTCCTGTCGCCAGTGGTGGCATTTTTCTTCCGCAATTTCATCATATAACAACTTTTGGTTGTTGTCAACAACTAATTTTACAACTTTCCAGAAATTTTCTCTTTACTTTTACTACCATTGGTAGTAATATAAAAATAAGAAATCAGGAAAGGCGGTGCTGGCATGTTTGCACAGCGCTTGAAGGAACTGAGAAAGCTGCGCGGCCTGTCGCAGAGCGCGCTGGCGCGCGAGCTGGGCCTCTCGCAGCAGGCTGTGTGCAAATGGGAGAACGGCCGCTCGACGCCGGACCCGCAGACGCTGGCGGAGCTGGCGGCGTACTTTCACGTGAGCGCCGACCATCTGCTGGGGCGCGCGCCGCGCAGCGTGGCAGACGCGGGCGTGCCCGCCGCCTCCTCCGGGCTGATGCAGCACATGATCCCTGTGATCGGCACGGTGCGCGCGGGCTACGGCGCGCTGGCCTTCGAGGAGGACTACGGCGAGGAGCCCGCGACGGTGCGCGACCCGGACAATTACTTCTACCTGATCGTCAAGGGCGACAGCATGGAGCCGCGCATCCACGAGGGCGACCTGGCGCTGGTGCGCCGTCAGCCGACGCTGGAAAACGGCGAGCTGGGCGTTGTGGTGTACGGCGACGGCGAGGGAACACTGAAGCGGTTTATCCGGCGCGGCAACGCCGTCATTTTGCAGCCGTTCAACCCGGCGTACCACGAGCAGGTCATCATGGGCGAGGATCTGCAGCACCTGTACATCGCCGGCAAGGTCGTGGAGACGAAGGTCAAGTGGTGAACCCCATATCTATAGAATAGCAGAGCGCCCGTCCGTTTGACGGGACTTTGCGCACTCTTTGATAAAGCCCTGAGGCGCTTTGCGAAGCGGGGCTTTCTTTTTTACACCTTTTTTGAGGACGAACGATGGATTTGATGAAAAAGCTGGAGATCCTGACAGACAGCGCGAAGTACGATGTGGCGTGCACGTCGAGCGGTTCCGACCGCGGGGCGAAACCGGGCGCGCTGGGCACGGCCGTCGCCGCGGGCATCTGCCACAGCTTTTCGGCCGACGGGCGGTGCATCAGCCTTTTGAAAGTGCTGATGACGAATTTCTGCATGTACGACTGCAAGTACTGCGTGAACCGCCGCTCGAACGACGTGCCGCGCGCGGCGTTCACCCCGCGCGAGCTGGCGGAGCTGACGATCGGCTTTTACCGCCGCAACTACATCGAAGGGCTGTTTCTCTCGAGCGCTGTCGTGAACAGCCCCGATCACACGATGGAGCTGATGATCGGCGCGCTGGAACTTTTGCGCGGCGAATACCGCTTCAACGGGTACATCCACGCGAAGGCGATCCCCGGCGCGGACCCGGCGCTGGTGGAGAAGCTGGGCCTTTTGGCCGACAGGCTGAGCGTGAACATCGAGCTGCCGAGCGAGCGCAGCCTTGCGGCGCTGGCGCCGGACAAGACGCGCAGCGCCATCCTCGCGCCGATGCGGCTGGTGCAGCGCGGCGTGGAGCAAAGCCGCGCAGAGCTGGCCGTGTACCGCAGCGCGCCGCGCTTCGCGCCCGCGGGACAGTCGACGCAGATGATCGTGGGCGCGTCGCCGGAGTCCGACCGGCAGATCTTGCGCCTGACCGAGGGACTTTACAAAAAATACGCGCTCAAGCGCGTGTTTTTCTCGGCGTATATCCCGGTGGTGGAGGACAGGATGCTGCCCGCGCTCGACGCGAAGCCGCCGCTTTTGCGCGAGCACCGGCTGTATCAGGCCGACTGGCTGCTGCGGTTCTACGGCTTTTCGGCGGACGAGATCCTCGACGACAGCGCCGAGAATTTCAACCCGTACCTCGACCCGAAGTGCAACTGGGCGGTGCACCACCCGGAGTTCTTCCCGGTCGACGTGAACCGCGCGCCGTACGAGGCGCTGCTGCGCGTGCCGGGCATCGGTGTCAAGAGCGCGAAGCGCATCCGCGCCGTGCGGCGCGAGGGCGCGCTGACGCTGGCGGGGCTGAAGCGGCTTGGCGTCGTGCTCAAGCGGGCGCGGTACTTCATCGTGTGCGCCGACGCACGCCCGGCGGCCGTCTCGCGCGAGGAGACGGTGCGCGCGCTTTTGGACCCGAAGGCGTACAGCGTGACGTGCGAGCAGCTGAGCATGTTCGCCGCGCCGGACATCCAGCAGCTGGCCGCGCAGGGGCTCGCGCCGCGCCTGGCCGCGCGCGAGGGAAAGGAGAACGCCGTCTCATGTCTTGTGAAAGCGATGTGATCTATCTGTACGACGGAACGTACGAGGGGCTTCTCTCGTGCGTGTTTGAGAGCGTCTACTGCCGCGAGACGCCGGCGGACGTCGTGCCCGAGGACGAGGCGGAGCCGACGCTGTTCTGCACGAAATACGTCGCGACCGACTTCGAACACGCGCGGCGCGTGCAGGACTCCTTCACGCGGAAGCTCTCGGCCGAGGCGGGCGAACTGGTGCGCGACGCATTTTTCTCGTGCGCGCCGGGGCGCGAGCGGAACATCGTGAAATTTCTGCTGTTCGCGTACAAGATCGGCCCGCGCGCGGCGCGGATGCGGGCGCACGAGCTGGTCGCGCCGCTGCATGAGGCGCAGCGGCGGCTGTTGAACGAGACGCACCTGCTGCTGGGGTTTCTGCGGTTTTCCGAGTACGACGGCGTGCTGGTGTCTCGCATCCAGCCGAAGGGCTACGTGCTGCCGTACTTGCAGCGCCATTTCTGCGAGCGCTTCGCGGACGAGACGTTCCTGATCTACGACAAGACGCACTCGGCGGCGCTGGTGTGGAAGGACCGGCGCGCGCGCATCGTGGAGCTGGACTCGCTCGTCACGCCGCCGGAGTCGCGCGAGGAGCTTGTCTACAGGAAGCTGTGGCGGACGTTCAGCGACACGATCGCCATTGCGCTGCGCGAGAACCCGCGCTGCCGGATGACGCACTGCCCGAAGCGGTACTGGCCGGAGATGACGGAGATGCCGAACGCGGACGGAACGCCGAAACACGATCAAATGTGAAAAAATTTCACGAAAAGTTAGCAAAAACGCCAAAACAACATGGTATACTACCGGTAAGGCGGTCTGCGAGGGCCGCATGTCTGACCGGAGGGTGGGGTGTGCCATTTGTACGAATTGATCCAGTTGGGTGAGGACACCTATTTTATTGATTGTCCGTCGCGCGTGGGCGTGGTGCGGCTGTGCCGGCGCGACGTCTGCCTGATCGACAGCGGCGCAACGCCCGAGGCCGCGAAGCGCATCGACCAGCTGCTGGCGCAGAACGGCTGGCGTGTCTCGCGCATCATCAACACGCACGCGCACGCCGGGCACTGCGGCGGCAACGCGTATTTTTACGAGCAGTACCGCTGCCAGATCTTCGCGCCGTCCGCGGAGGCGGCGTTCGCGCGGTATCCCGCGCTGCATCTCGCGCTGGCGTACGGGGCGGCGCCGCCGTCGGCGCTGTGTATCCCGCGCCTGATGCCGCAGCCGTCTCCTGCCGCGGCGCTGACGGGCACGTTTCTCGCGCCGGATTTCGAACTGTACCGTCTGGACGGGCACGCGCCCGCGATGGTGGGCGTCAAAACGCGCGACGGCGTGTGGTTCGTGGGCGACGCGGTGATGGGCGAGGACGTGATGCGCGAGGCGCAGATCCTTCAAATGTATGACGCGGGGGAATACCTGCGCTCACTGGAGGCGCTGGAGCGGCTGGAGGGCGCGAAGTTCGTGCCCTCGCACGCGCAGCCGACGGACACGCTGCTGCCGCTCATCATCCAGAACCGGGTCCGCATTCAGGCGATGATGGAATTTCTGTGCAGCCTGTGTGAGGAACCGCTGTGCTTCGACGCGGTGGTGAAGGCGGTGTTCGACCACTACGCGCTGACGCTGACGGCGGAGAAGTACGCGGTGGCGGGCTCGTCGCTGCGCGCGCTGCTGACGTATCTGTGCGACGCGGGGCGGATGGAACTGCGCGCGATGGAAAATATGATGTATTTTTGCACCGTGGGCTGAAATGTGGTATACTGAGAGCGGCGCGATCGCGCCGTTTGACGGAATCTGAAAACAGCGCGGCACGCCGCGCGGAAACGGAGTAGAATTATGATTGAGATCACGATGGAAAACGGCGGCAAGATCCTCATCGAACTGGACCCCTCCGCCGCGCCGATCACGGTTGAGAACTTCACGAAGCTGGTGAACGAGGGCTTTTACGACGGCCTGACGTTCCTCCGCGTCATCCCCGGCTTCATGATCCAGGGCGGATGCCCGGCGGGCACCGGCATGGGCGGCCCGGGCTACGGCATCAAGGGCGAGTTCGCGTCGAACGGCGTC
Source organism: uncultured Ruthenibacterium sp. (assembly GCA_944388415.1). Lineage (GTDB taxonomy): Bacteria > Bacillota > Clostridia > Oscillospirales > Ruminococcaceae > Ruthenibacterium. The sequence goes on from CALXIU010000222.1 coordinate 4,971, forward strand.
AACAACCCCATCCGCCACACGCGCGGCGTCATCTCGATGGCGCGCAGCATGATGCCCAACTCGGCCGGAAGCCAGTTCTTCATCATGCACGCCGACGCGCCGCACCTCGACGGCAACTACGCCGCGTTCGGGCACGTCGTCAGCGGCATGGATGTCGTGGACGAGATCGCGTCGGTGGAGACGAACCGGCAGGACAAGCCCTTGAAGCCCGTCGTGATGAAGACGGTGCGCGTGGTCGAGTAAATGAAAAAACTGTTTTCCTTCTTCTGGGACCGCAGTCTGCTGATCTTCCTCATCATCGGCGGTCTGAACACGGTCATCAGCATGGCGGGCAGCCAGCTGCTGTACGGCGCGCTGGGGTATTGGGGCTCGACGGCGGTGATGTACGTCATTTGCAGCGTGTTCAGCTTTATCTTCAACCGCAAGTTCAGCTTCCAGAGCAAGGCGCCGCTGTTGAAAAGCGCCGTGAAGTTCACGATCGTCATTGCCGTGTGCTATCTGGTGGCGTTCGGCGCGGCGAAGCCGCTGACGAACCTCGGCTGCAACCTGCTGCTGCCCGCGCTCGCGTCCGAGTGGCGCGACCGCATCGCGATGCTGGTGGCGCAGGTGATCTTCACCGGTCTCAACTACATCGGCCAGCGCCTGTGGGCGTTCAAAGAGTGATTTTTGCACATACAAAACAAAAGGGCCTGTTGCAGATGCTGCAACAGGCCCTTGCCGACCGCCTCACTCGGCGGTGTAGTTGTCGAAATAGCCCTGGATGTGGATGATGGGCGTGCCCTTGTCGCCGCTGCCGGACGTGAGGTCGCACAGCGAGCCGATCAGGTCGGTCAGGCGGCGGGGCGTCGTGCCCTGCGACGACATCTTGCCGGTGAGGCTGCCGTCCTTTTTCAGGATCTCGCCCTTGATGGCGTCGCGCAGCGCCTCGCCGGACAGGGCGGCGAAGTCGTTGTCCGCGAGGTATTTCAGCTTGAGCTCGTTCGGCGTGCCCTCGAGGCCCGCGGTATACGCGGGCGAGACGACGGGGTCGGCCAGCTCCCAGATCTTGCCGACGGGGTCCTTGAACGCGCCGTCGCCGTAGACCATGACCTCGACGTGCTTGCCCGTCTCGGCGAGCAGGCGCGCCTGGATGTCCTCGACGAGCTTCTGGCAGTCGCGCGGGAAGAGCTTGACCTTGTCCTCGGTCGATTTGTTCGAGCCGAGCAGACCGTACTTCTCGTTGCAGCCGCTGCCGTTGACGGGAGCATTCAGGATGTCGTCGAGGCCGCACACGACGGCCGCGCCCGCGGCCTTCAGAAGCCGCTTCGAGCGCGCGCGGGTGTGGATGTCGCACGTGAGCACGCGGCCGGTGTATTTCAGCACCGCGCGCGGGTCGTTCGCGAAGATGACCTCCACCTCCGCGCCGGACTCACGGATGAGCTGCGCGTAATAGTCGATGTAGTCGATGCCCGTAAACGGGTGCAGGATGTGGCCGAACAGCTCGCGGAAGCGCTCGAGGGTGAGCACGTCCGTGTACGGGTTGACGCCTTTTTCGTCCACGAGGTCGATGTCGACGAGGTGGTTGCCCACTTCGTCGGACGGATAGCTCAGCTGCAAGACGATCTTCTCCGCCCCCTTCGCGATGCCGCGCAGGCAGATGGCGAAGCGGTTGCGGCTGAGGATGGGAAACACGACGCCGATCGTCCCGCCGCCGAGCTTCGCGCGCACGTCGGCGGCGATGTCGTCCACCGTGGCGTAGTTGCCCTGCGCGCGGGCGACGATGGCCTCCGTCATTGCCACGACGTCGCGGTCGCGCACCTCGTAGCCCTCCTGCTTTGCGGCCTCGAGCACCGAGGCGGTGACGATCTCGACAAGGTCGTCGCCCTCGCGGATGATGGGCGCGCGGACTCCCCTGGAAACAGTGCCGACCATACGGCTCATAACAAACACTCCCGATTTTCTCTATTTTTGCCCTGCCCCGCCGCGCGGGGCCCTGACAGCATCATTATAGCGGAAAATGCCCCGCATGTAAAACGGTATTTTCGTCACCGCGTGACGATGCGGATCCACTTGCCGCTCTTGACGCGCGCGAGGCCCAGCACGAATTTCACGATGTAGTCCGAGCGCATCAGGAGGAACACCAGCGCCGGCTCGAGCCCCCACACGAACGCGGACAAAAGCCCCATCGGGATGGCGATGACCCACATCGTGCCGCAGTCGAGCACGAAATTGGTCTTGACGTCGCCGCCGCCGCGCAGCACGCCGACGAGCAGATTGCACGAGAACGCCTGCAGCGGCGCGAGCAGCCCGAGGATGGTGAGCAGCTGATAGGCGATGTCCCGCGCGCCCGCCGACACGGAGAACAGGGCGAGCACCGGCGTGCGGAACAGAAGCATGATGCCGCCGAGGCACGCGCCAAGCACGACGCTGAGCGCCAGCAGCGTGTTCGCCATGCGCGCGGCGTCCTCCCGGCGGCCCTGCCCGATGGTCCGGCCGAGGGTGACGGCCGTGGCGCCCGCCATGCCGAAGATGAACACGGTGAGGATGTTCATGACGACGGTCGCGATGCTGGACGCGGCGACGAACTGGCTGCCGATGCGGCCGATGATGGCGCTTTCGAGCGAGAGGCCGACGCCCCACAGCAGCTCGTTGCCCGTGACGGGCAGGCAGTTGCGGGCGTAGTCGCCCGTGAGCTTCGTCTTCAAACCGAACAGGCGGCGGGGCGTGAAGCCGATCTTCTTCTCGATGCGGCACATGTAGTACACGCAAACGGCGCATTCATACGCGCGGGCGATGACCGTGCCGATCGCCGCGCCGCGCACGCCGAGCGCTGGCATGCCGAGGTTTCCGAAGATGAAGCACCAGTTAAAAAACACGTTGACGAAAAAGCTGGTGCCGTAGACAAAAATGCTGATCTTCACCTGCTCGACGCCGCGCAGGCACATGATGTAGCAGTTCGAGAACGAGAACAGAATGAAGCTGCCGGACAGCACGCGCAGATACTGCGCGCCCGCCTCAATGACCGCCGGGTCGGCTGAATACAGGCGCAGGATGAGCTGCGGCGCCGACGCGCACACGACGGTGAACACCGCCGCCGCCGCGGCCGCTGAGCGCAGGCTGAGCGAAAACAGCTGACAGATGCTCTCGGTGTCCCCTTTGCCCCAATACTGGCTGACGAGCACGGTCGCGCCGCTGGCAAAGCCGAAGCCGAAGATGTTCAGGATGGAAAACGGCTGGCCGCCGAGGTTTGCCGCCGTGATGGCGATGTCGCCGAGCTGGCCGAGCATGACGGTGTCCATCAGGTTGACGCCGAGACTGATGACGTTTTGCATCGCGATGGGCAGCGTGATGGCGAGAACGCCTCTCAGGAAACCCTTTCTGAGATAAAAATGACGGCGGAGCATGGCCGCCCTCCCTTCCGAAATAAAAAGTCGAAACAGCGTGCAATGGAATTGTACACCGCTGCGCCGCAAATGTATTTGCACGATCATATACACGCCCGTCCATCACTTTTGTGCAAACGAAAGGAGTTTTTATGATTTTTTCCACTCTCCGCGCGCGGATGCGCGCCGCCGCGCTGACGCTGGCGCTGGCCCTCGCACTCGGCGGCTGCGCCGCGCCGGCCGCTGTTTCTTCTTCCGCCGTGCTTCCGGACGCTTCCTCCGCGTCCCCCGCCGCCCCCGCGTCCGGCGAGCTGGTCGTTCGCTTTCTCGACGTCGGGCAGGCAGACGCCGCGCTCGTGCGGTGCGGCGAGTCCTCGATGCTGATCGACGGCGGCAACGTCGCGGACTCGTCCCTCATCGTCAGCGTGCTGAACGCCGAGGGGCTGGAGACGCTGGACGCCGTGGCCGCGACGCACGCGCACGAGGATCACGTGGGCGGCCTGGCGGGCGCGCTGAGCCACTGTGAGGCAGGCCGCGTGCTCGCGCCCGTGACGGAGTATGACTCGAAGGCGTTCTCGAATTTTCTCAAGTACACACAGGCGCAAGGCCTCTCCGTCGAAGTGCCCGAGCCGGGCGATTCCTTCGCGCTCGGCGAGGCGACGGTGACGGTGCTGGGGCCGGTGAAGGCGTATGACGACACGAACAACACGTCGCTTGTCCTGCGCATCGACTTCGGCGAGACGTCGTTCCTCTTCACCGGCGACATGGAGCGCGACGCCGAGGCCGATCTGATCGAGTATTGGGGTGAGGACGCGCTGCGCGCCGACGTGCTCAAGGTGGGCCATCACGGCAGCGACACGTCCACGTCGTACCCGTTCCTGCGCGCAGTGCTGCCGGAGATCGCCGTGATCTCCGTCGGCGCGGACAACAGCTACGGCCACCCGGACGAGGACGCGCTGTCGCGCCTCGCCGACGCGGACACGGCGGTGTACCGCACGGACAAGCTCGGCGACGTGACCGTCGTGAGCGATGGCGAGCGCCTGACCGTCACGACCGCTCGCGGCCAGACGCCCGCCGGGGCGGCGCCCTCGCCTTCCTCGCCTTCCTCCCCTGCCCTCTCCGCGCCGGAGGAAACCGGGGCGTACATCGGCAATCTGAACAGCAAAAAGTTCCATCTGCCGGCGTGCTCCGCCTTGCCCGACGAGGACAACCGCGTCTATTTCTCCACGCGCGGCGCCGCGGTCGAGGCCGGGTATTCCCCCTGCGGAAAGTGCGATCCTTGAGCAGTTTTGCAACATTGCTCCATGCCTTGGGCAATGTGTCCATATTAAATGCACAAAGTATAGCGATTTTACCAGTAGACTTTTGTGTATTGTGTGCTATAATAAAGACAGAAAGAGAGAGATGAAACAAACGGAAAGCAAGTTGAAAAACATGTTTGACAAGCGGAACGTTTGGATCAGATCAAAAAGAACAGATTCAAATTTCTGAAAGATTTTCAAATCGCTTCTTTTCGCTGATGTGTGAAGAGAAAACACAGAGGAAAGTAAGAAAAGAACAAAAGAGGCAAAGGTCAAAAAAACAGGAAACGTGAAAACGGAAACTGGAACTTGACGCGATGAGAAAATGTTGATCCTCTGAAAAGCCATAGAGAGATCCGGCAAGCTGAAAATGCAATGCACTGAATGAAATATCGAATGTGTGAAGAGAAAACACAGGAGAGAAAAAGTTGGATCGTTGAAATACTCTTTCGAAAAAAAGTTGGATTTTTCCAAACCGCATGAACACAGTTCAAGAGTGTATCATCGGTTTTCAAAAGAAAGGCCGGACCAATGCACAGGTAACAAAAGCTTCTGAAATAAAGGAGCAGGACAAAAATCGCCACCGAAACAAAGTAAGCGGAAAACCGTGATTTAGGAATTGAGAAATCAAACCTGAACTGCAAAACCGGAAAACGCAGCGGAGTGAAAATCGAAAGATCGTAACAAAGCAAAAGGCAACGCCTGAAAAACGTAAAGAAGGAAAAAGCAGAAAAACGGAAATCGAAGGCAAAGCCTCAAAATGAGAAACCGCTGGAAACCCTTATTTGAGAAAGGCGAGAAACCAATGCAGAGGGTAAAAGCCTGAAGGCTAAAAATCGAACACATCGGCGGCGGCACGAAAGTGTCGCCGCTTTTGTTTGCGCGGGCGGCAAAGCGCCCGCCTCCCCTGCTTCGGGGCGGCGGGCGCTTGAGGCTGTGTTTCCATATTATTTGCAGCGCAGGACGTCGCGGTAGAACTCGTCCATCTCGTCGCGCGTGGGGAAGGTGGCGACGTACATCTGGTTGCCCATCGCGCCCGCGAGCACGTCGGGGATGCGGCCGACGAGGCGCATGTTCGCGCCGTAGCGGCGCATGATGTCGTCGTGGCTCATCGCGAAGGGCTTGCCGTCGCGCCGGCCGGCGTAGGCGCAGAACGCGTGCGGTCCGGACGGGACGCGCGAGCTGTCGAACGCGATCATGTCCGCCCAGATCCGGTAGACGTCGGTGCTGTGGGCGAAGTTGATCATGTCGGGCGTGAAGCCGCCGCACGGGCGCATGTTGACCTCGAGCGCGACGACCTGGCCGTTTTTGCCGAGGCCGGGCTGGTCTTGCGTGAGGCGGAAGAACTCGAAGTGGATGAAGCGGCTCTTGACGCCGAAGCTCTTGACGGCGGCGCGGCCCGCGGCGCGCGTGTCGTCGGGCAGGTCGCGCACGATGTAGTAGATGGAATTGTCGTTCTCGTTGACGATGTCCATGATCGACATCGGCGTGACGTTGCCCGTCTCGAACAGCGGCTCGCCGTTCGAGTCGGTGGTGGCGGCGTAGGACTTGACCTCGGCTTGGACGAACCCCTCCATGATGTACTGCACGCCCTCGTCGCGCTCGGCGAGGAAGGCGTCGAGGTCGTCGTCGCTGCCGAGCTTGTACGTGTGCGACGCGCCGACGCCGTTGTCGGGCTTGACGACGACGGGATAGCCCACCTCGGCGATGAACGCGAGGCAGCCCTCGCGCGTGTCGACAATGTGGTACCGCGCGGCGGGGATGCCGGCGCGCTGGTAGTACTCCTTCATCTTCGACTTGTACTTGATGCGCGGCATGTCCTCGACCTGAAAGCCGCTGGTGATGTGGTACGCGGTGCGCAGCGCGGCGTCGCGCTCGAGCCAGTACTCGTTGTTCGACTCGAGCCAGTCGATGGGGCCGTACTTGAAGATGAAGAACGCGACGGCGCGGTAGACCTCGTCGTAGTTCTCAAGCGAGCCGACCTTGTAGTACTCGTGCAGGCTGCCTCGCAGCTCGGGGCTGAGCTCGTCGTACGGCTGGTCGCCGATGCCGAGCACGCGCAGGCCGTTCTCCTTCAGCGCGCGGCAGAACATCCAGTAATTGGTGGGAAAATTCGGCGAAATGAACACAAAATTCTTCATACAGTGACCCTCCTCCTGATCTCACAAAACAACCTCGTCCGCGCCGTACAAAAGCGCGCCGAGGAAAAACGGGATCTGGCGCTCCCAGCTGGCCTCGCAGTGCGTGCCGCCGGGGACGATGCGCGCCGTGACGGGCGCGCCGCGCTGCGCGATCAGCCCCGCCGTTCTCCAGAAGATCCGCAGCATCCCGTCGTGGTTGGCGAGCTCCTGCCCGCCGTAGTCGAGATAGACGGCGGTGGGCGATGCGAGCGGCGCGGAGCGGATGAGCGACGCGAGCTTGACGGGCGCGACCCACAGCGACGGCGACAGCGCGGCCGCTTTGGAGAACACGCTGTTGAATTCGAACGCAGCGTACAGGCTCATCAGCCCGCCCATCGAGCTGCCGGCGATCATCGTGTCCTCGCGGCCCGGCTTTGTCGGCCAGCGGCGGTCGATCTCCGGCTTGAACACATGGACAAACCACTCCATCGTCTCGCGCCCGCGGCCCTCCACCGAACCGTACGCGCGGCCGGAGAACGAGTACGGCGAGTACTCCGACAGCCGGCCACCGTCGGGGCTGTGGTCGCATTCGACGGCGGCGACGATGAGCTTTGTGCCGTGCGCGTCGAGCCACTCGCCCAGACGCCAGCTGCGGCCATAGGTGGCGTGGCTGTCAAAGAACACGTTGTGGCCGTCGAACATATAGAGCACCGGGCACCGCTCGCCGGGCGCGAGGGAATCCGGCACGTAGACATAAGCGTTCCGCGTCTTCTCCCCCGTCCGCTGCGGGAGCTCGACGCGCCAGGTTTCGATCATAAAACGCCCCTTTTCCGCTTTGTTTTGTGGACATTTTACCACAGCAAAGTAAAATTTGCAACGAGGCGCACACAACAACGCCCCCGCGCGCGCCCGGCCGGGCGCGCGCGGGGGTGTTTGAATTGGATGGGGATGGTTATGCTTCGGGCTGACTGCGGCGGTCGCCCGGGAGGGCGATCTCCGGCATCAGCTCGTCGGAGATGATCGTGAGCATCTCCTCAAGGCGGCGCACGTCATCCTCGCTGAAGCGGTGTTTGATGCGCTCCATCACCTCGGTGAGGTAACCGTAGCTGATGTTGTAGTAGTCCTCGTACTTCTGGGTGACGACGAGGTGGTACTCGCGCCGGTCGGTGTCGGAGCGGACCTTCTCGAGATATCCCTTCTGGATGAGGCTGTTCACCTTGTAGGCGGCGTTCGGCGGCGAGATCTGCACGAATGTGGCGAACTCGTTGACCGTCGGCCTGTCAAGCGCCTGGATGATCTCCATGCAGAACGTCTCGACGGCCGAGAGGCTCGCCTCGCGCCCCTGCAAGCGGCTGAACACCTTCTGATAAAAGTGGAGCTTGAATTTGGAGTACACGGTCGCAAACGCACTGTTGAGCATGGCAAACACCTTTCCGATCTCTGTTTCATTCATCGTTCTTTATTTTACCACGCCCGCGCGAAAAATCAATCGATGGCGAACGTCAGCTCGGCCGACGCGGCGAGCTTGCCGTCCACGCGGGCCTCAGCCTTGCCCATGCCGATGGGGCCGCGGCGGGCCGTCAGCTCGCACGTGAGCTCCAGCACGTCGCCGGGCACGACCTGGCGCTTGAAGCGGGCGTTCTTGACGCCGCCGAAGAGCACGATCTTGCCCTTGTTCGCCTCCTCCGTCAGGATGGCCACCGCGCCGACCTGCGCGAGAGCCTCGAGGATGAGCACGCCGGGCATGACGTGCTTCTGCGGGAAATGGCCGCAGAAAAACTGTTCGTTGACCGTCACGCACTTGCGGCCGACGGCGCGCTGGCCCGGCTCGCACTCGGTGATGCGGTCGACCAGCTGGAACGGAAAGCGGTGCGGCAGCACCTGCATGATCTCATTGGAATCCAGCGTCATGATTACGCCTCCCATTTCTTGAGCACGATGCTCGCGTTGTGGCCGCCGAAGCCCAGAGAGTTCGACATCGCGTAGCGGATCGCAGCCTCGCGGCCCTCATTCGGTACGACATCGAGGTCGCACGCGGGGTCGGGCTGCTCGTAGTGGATCGTGGCGGGCAGGTAGCCGTCGCGCAGCGCCATCGCGGTGAACGCGGCCTCCACGGCGCCCGCGGCGCCCAGCAGGTGGCCGGTCATCGACTTCGTGGAGCTCATCGCGACGCTCTTCGCGGCGTCGCCGAAAGCCAGCTTGACGGCGGCGGTCTCGCCCGCGTCGTTCATCGTCGTGGACGTGCCGTGCGCGTTGATGTAGCCCACCTCGGCGGGCTCCACGCCCGCGTCGCGCATGGCCTGCGTCATCGCGGCGGCCGCGCCGGAGCCGTCGGGGCACGGCGCGGTGATGTGATGCGCGTCGCACGTCGCGCCATAACCGGCAACCTCGGCCAGAATGACGGCGCCGCGGCGAACGGCGTGCTCATACTCCTCGAGCACGAGCGCGCCCGCGCCCTCGCCCATCACAAAGCCCGAGCGCGCGGCGTCGAACGGGATGGACGCGCGGTCCGGGTCCTCGGACGTGCACAGCGCGTGCATGGACGTGAAGCCGCCCATCGCGAGCGGCGTGATGGCGGACTCCGTGCCGCCGCACAGCGCCACGTCGGCATAGCCGTCGCGGATGTGGCGGAACGCGTCGCCCACGGCGTTCGTGCCGGAGGCGCACGCCGTCACGGGGCAGGTGCACATGCCGTGGAAGCCGAAGCGGATGGCGATGTTGCCCGCGGGCATGTTCGCGATGGC
>CALXIU010000223.1 GCA_944388415.1 uncultured Ruthenibacterium sp.
CCCTGTGCGGCCACCATCCGGCACAGCGTCTCGAACGCCTCGCCGCTGTCGAGCGCGCGGCGGGCCATCGCCTCGCACTCCGGCAGCGCTCCCTTGCCGCACAGCGCCAGCAGATGCGACGCGAGCGCGAGCCACTCGTCACGCATGTCGTCCGGACCGCCGCCACGCAGCGTCTCGACGGCCTCGATGACCTCGAGGCTGTTGCCGACCGCGCAGCCGAGCGGGACGTCCATGTTCGTGATGAGCGCGGCCGTGCGGCGGCCGTTGCGCTCGCCGATCTCAACCATCTCCTTCGCCAGCGCCGCGGCGTCGTCCGGCGTCTTCATGAACGCGCCGCTGCCGACCTTCACGTCGAGCAAAATGCAGTCCGCGCCGCCCGCAAGCTTTTTCGACATGATGCTGGACGCGATGAGCGGGATGCTGGACACGGTGGCCGTGACGTCGCGCAGGGCATACAGCTTCTTGTCGGCGGGCGCGAGGCTGCCCGTCTGGCCGATGACGGCGATGCCGATCTCATTGACCTGGCGCACGAACTGCTCCTGCGTCAGCGAGACCGAGCAGCCGGGGATGGACTCAAGCTTGTCGAGCGTGCCGCCCGTATGGCCGAGGCCGCGGCCGCTCATCTTTGCCATTTTGACGCCGCACGCGGCCGCGACGGGCGCGACGACGAGTGTCGTCTTGTCGCCGACGCCGCCGGTGGAGTGCTTGTCGCCCTTCACGCCCGCGATGCCGGAGAGGTCGGCCATGTCTCCGCTGGCCGCCATCGCGGCCGTCAGCTGCGAAGTCTCGCGCGCGTCCATGCCGCGCAGGTAAATGGCCATCGCGAGCGCGCTGGCCTGATAGTCCGGGATGTCCCCGCGCGTGTATCCCTGCACGAAAAAGTCGATCTGTTCCCTCGTCAGCGCCGCGCCGTCGCGCTTCGCCGCGATGATGTCGTACATCCTCATCCGTGGCACCTCCTTCTGGCGTGTTCCTATTATAAAAGAAACGCGGCGCGAAAACAAGCCCGCACCCGGCGCATTGACTTTTGCTTTTCGCCGGGGTAAAATAAAAAAGCGGCGCCGTGCGCCGCCACATGCGGGTATGGCGGAATTGGCAGACGCGCCAGACTTAGGATCTGGTGTCCCCGACGTGCAGGTTCGACCCCTGTTACCCGCACCACCCCGCCGCGGACGGCGTGTCGTCCGCGGCGGGCTTTTTGTTTTGCAGCGCGCCGCGCTTGCTTTTCGGGGACAACTATGATAGTATTTTCAGTAGGAGATTCTGGGTTTGTGTCGGCCGGCAGATTGCCGGCCGCTTTTCTTCCGGCAAAAGGAGATGACAGGATGCAGTCCGATTCCAAGACCGCTTTGTTTGAAACGGTTGCCGTTCCGCGCGCCGTCTTCCAGCTGGCCGTTCCGACGGTGCTCAGCTCGCTCGTCATGGTGCTGTACAATCTGGCGGACACGTATTTCGTCGGAATGCTGAACGCACCGGTGGAGAACGCCGCCGTCACGCTGGCCGCGCCGGTGCTGCTCGCGTTCAACGCCGTCAACAATTTGTTCGGCATCGGCAGTTCCAGCATGATGAGCCGCGCGCTGGGGCGCAAGGACTACAAAACCGTGTCACAGAGCTCGGCGTTCGGATTTTACTGCTCGCTGGCGTGCGGCATCGTGTTCTCGATCCTGTGCACGGTGTTCGGCGCGCCGCTGCTGAAGCTGCTCGGCGCGGACAGCACGACGATGCAGGCGACCGCCGACTACATGTTCTGGACGGTCAACTGCGGCGCGACGCCCACCATCCTGAACGTTGTGATGGCGTACCTCGTGCGCTCGGAGGGCAGCGCGCTGCACGCGAGCATCGGCACGATGAGCGGGTGCCTTTTGAACATCGTGCTCGACCCCATCTTCATCATGCCGTGGGGCCTCGGGATGGGCGCGGCGGGCGCCGGCCTCGCGACGTTCCTCTCGAACTGCGTGGCGTGCCTGTACTTTTTCGTGCTTCTGATCGTCAAGCGCGGCAACACGTATGTGTGCGTGAAGCCGTCCGCGTTCACGCTGCGGCGCGAGATCGTGCTGGGCGTGTGCGGCGTGGGCGTGCCCGCGTCGATCCAGAACCTTTTGAACGTGTCGAGCATGACGCTTCTGAACAACTTCACGTCGTCGTACGGCGCGGATGCCGTGGCGGCGATGGGCATCACGCAGAAGATCAACATGGTCCCGATGTACATCTCGATGGGCCTGTCGCAGGGCATCATGCCGCTGATCAGCTACAGCTACTCGAGCGGCAACGTGAAGCGCATGAAGTCGACCGTCAATTTCGCGCGCACCGCGTCGCTGCTCTTCATCATCTGCATCAGCGCCGCGTATTTTATCTTCCCGGGCTTCTTCGTCTCGCTGTTCATGAACAACGAGGTGATTCTCTCGTACGGCGCGCGTTTCCTGCGCGGATTCAGCCTCGGCCTGCCGTTTTTGTGCCTCGATTTTCTCGCGGTGGGCGTGTTTCAGGCCGTGGGCATGGGGCGCGAGGCGCTCGTGTTCGCGATTTTGCGCAAGATCGTGCTGGAGATCCCGGCCTTGTGCATTTTGAACTGGATCGTTCCGCTGTACGGCCTTGCTTACGCGCAGCTGACGGCCGAGCTGGTGCTCTCCGTCGCGGCGATGCTGGTGCTGCACCGCCTGTTCGCCCGGCTTGAGCGCGGCGGCACGCTGCAAAACGGATAAATCACACAAAAGCGGGAAGGCTCGCCTTCCCGCTTTTTCTTTGTAAAAAACAGGCGGCATGGAAAACCCATGCCGTCCGTTTTGCGGTTGTTCTTATTTCAGCTCGGCGCCGCCGATGAAGACGCGCTTGAGTGCGAGGTCCTTGCCGAGGATCAGCACGTCGGCGCGCTTGCCCTCCTCGAGGCTGCCGACCTCGCCATACAGGCCGGCGGCCTGCGCGGGGTTGATCGTGGCGGCTTTGAGCGCCGTCTCAAGGGGCACGCCGAACGACACGGCGCGGCGGAAGCAGTCGGCGAGGCACGTCGCGCTGCCCGCGATGGTGCCGTCCTCGAGCGTGGCCTTGCCGTCCGTCATGTAGACGGTCTGGCCGCCCAGCGAGTACACGCCGTTGGGCATGCCGGTGGCGCGCATGGCGTCGCTGATGAGGCAGACGCGGTCCGCGCCGAACCATTTGAAGACGCTGCGCACAACAGCCGGGTGCAGGTGGATGCCGTCGGAGATCATCTCCACGTGCGCCGCGTCGTCGGACGCCGCGCCCACGACGCCCGGGTCGCGGTGCGCGAACGGCGGCATCGCGTTGAACAGGTGCGTGACGTGCGTCGCTCCCGCGGCAAAACCGGCCTTCGCCTGATCGAAGTTCGCGGTCGTGTGCGCGAGGGACACGGTGCACTTTTTGCTGGCGGAGGCGATGAACTCCGGCGCGCCGTCAAGCTCCGGGGCGACGTCCACGAGGCGGATGTTGCCCTCCGAGCGCTCAAACAGGCGGTCGAACATGGCGGCGTCGGGGTCGACGATGTACTTCTCGGCCTGCGCGCCCTTCTTCGCCTTCGAGAAGAACGGACCCTCCATATTCACGCCGCGCAGCACGGCGCCGTAGCCGTCCTTGCCGAAGTAGGGCTTCGCGATGTCGATGATATTGGACAGGATCGGCTCGTCAAACGCCATCGTCGTGCCGAGGAAGCTCGTGACGCCCACGCTGCCGAGATAGGAGCACATCGTCTCGACGTGCTCCGCGCCCGCGTCGCAGAAGTCAGAGCCCTTCGAGCCGTGGATGTGGATGTCGACAAAGCCGGGCGTGACGTAATTGCCCTCGGCGTCGATGGCGTCGGGCGCGTCGAGCGTTCCGGCGGGGGCGAGGCGCGTGATGCGGCCGTTCTCAAACTCGAGGTCCAGCGCCTCAAAGCGCGCGGCAGCGGTATAGACGAGACCGTTTTTGATGATCATGATCGTTCCACTCTCCTTGAAAAAAATGTCGCATTGTGCTGTGATGAAATTCGTGCTATAGTATGAATATCAGGTTTGATTTCATTATAGCGCTTTTTTCCGTTTGCACATTTCGTTTTTGAAAAAACGGATTTTTGTGCCAACTTTTGACGTAATCATTACAATCGGGGGTGGCGTTTTCATGCTGGAACTGCACGGGATCGGAGCGTGCGCGGGGGTGGCGGACGGAACATTGTTCCGCTACCGCCCCAAGCGGCTCCGACCGCGACGCCGCACGGTGACGGACATTCCCGCCGAGCTGGAACGGCTGGACGCCGCGGTGGAGACCGTCCGCGGAGAACTCACGGCGCTGCGCGACCGCGCGCTGGAGGCCGGGATGAACCGGGCGGACGCGAAGATCTTCGAGGCGCAGATCGCGATGCTGGAGGACGAGGATTTTCTGTCCGCCGTGCGCGACAACATCCGCGAGACAAAGCTGTGCGCCGAGCGCGTCGTGGACACGACGACGGAGACGTTCGCGGATACGCTGCGCAATCTGGGCGACCCGTACCTGAGCGCCCGCGCGGACGACATGGCCGACGCGGCCAAGCGCGTCGTGGCGGTGCTGAGCGAGCACTCGGGTTCGTCGCTGCGGGACGTCCCGTCGCGCGCCGTGCTGGCGGCGGAATCGCTGACGCCCTCCGAGGCGCTGCAGCTGGACAAAAACAAGGTGTGCGCGTTCCTGATGCGCGCGGGCAGCCCGGAGAGCCGCGCGTCCATTCTGGCGCGCAGTCTGGGCATCCCGACCGTGACGGCGCTGGGGGCCGACTTCGACAAGCTGGAGGACGGCGCGCGCACGATGGTGGACGGCGAGACGGGGCTGGTGGTCCAGTCTCCCGACAACAAAACGATGGCCGAACTTGCGCAGAAGCTCGTGCGCCGCGTGCGCGTCGAACACAGCTTGCAGACGCTGCGCGGCAAACCGTGCATCTCGAAGCACGGCGTGCGCGTGAAGCTGACGGCGAACATCATCACCCCCGCGGAGGCGCGCCGCGCGCTGGTGTGCGACGCGGAGGGCATCGGCCTGCTTCGCAGCGAGTTTCTCTATCTGGAGCGCGGCGGGACGCCGACGGAGGATTATTTCTTCACGGCCTATCAGGCGG
>CALXIU010000224.1 GCA_944388415.1 uncultured Ruthenibacterium sp.
GGGGACGAGCGCGTGCTGCGCGACACGTCGCTGTTCCCGCGCGCCGCGCGCTCGCGCGCGCTTGCGGCGAACGCGGACGGCTTCGTCACCGCGATGGACACCGAGAAGATCGGCCTTGCGTCCGTCGCGCTCGGCGCGGGCCGCGAGACGAAGGACGACGCGATCGACCCCTCGGCCGGCCTCCTCGTGCTGAAAAAGACGGGCGACGCCGTGCGCCGGGGCGAAAACCTCGCCGTGCTGTACGCGGCGGACGAGGCGAAGCTCGACGAGGCGGAGGCGATCTACCGCGGCGCGCTGTCGCTTGGCGCCGCGCCGCCCGCGCCGCAAAAACGCATCTTCGCGCACGTCGGGAAAGACGGCGTGACGGCGCTGTAACAATCAGAAAAGGAAGAAGAACATGAACGAAAAGGAAATCGCAGAGATCCGGCGGCGCTACAAGCCGGACAAGAACAACATCAGCCGCATCCGCGGATGCTACGTCAACGAGATGGGAGAGATCATCTCCGAGTTCAACCAGACGCTGGCGCTGACGGCGCAGGAGGAGACGGAGGCGCTGCTGTCCATCCTGAAAAAAGCGCTGTCCGGCACGCCGGGCAAGAACCTGATCGACATCAGCTTCGAGACGAAGCAGGTCGTGGAGGGAGAGGAGCACGCGCTTCTGACGGCGCTGCGCAATTCGAAACTTGAGGACGACGCCGCCGTGCAGGCACTGTACCGCAAGGTGCTCAACTCCGTGATGCTCGAGGGCAGCTACATGATTCTGCTCGCGCACGACACCTACGACGTGCCGTTCCGCACGAGCGGCGGCGAGCGCATCGACGACGCGTCCACCGACGTGTACTCGTACATCCTGTGCGCCGTGTGCCCCGTCAAGCTGACGAAGCCCGCGCTGAGCTACTACGTAGACGAGAGCATGTTCCACAGCCTGCAAACAGACTGGGTCGTCTCGGCGCCCGAACTCGGCTTCCTGTTCCCGGCGTTTGACGACCGCTGCACGAACCTCTACGGCGCGCTGTACTACACGCGGGACATCACGAAGAACCAGACGGATTTCGTCGATCTGCTGTTCCGCGCGCCGCTGCCGATGCCCGCCGCCGCGCAGAAGGACGCGTTTGACGCCGTCCTCGGCGAGTCGCTGGCCGAGGAGTGCAGCTGTGACGTCGTGCAGGCGGTGCACGAGAGCTTTTCCGAGCGCATCGCGGAGCACAAGGAGAACATGGAAGAGCCGCTCGTCGTGACGAAGGATGACGTCAAGGAGATCCTGAGCGATGCGGGTGTGTCCGACGCGCGCGTCGCGGCATTCGAACGCAAGTACGATGAGGAGTTCGGCGCGGACGCGGAGCTCTCGCCGCGCAACCTCGTCGATACAGGCCGCATCGAGGTGCGCACGCCGGACGTCGTCATCAAGGTCAGCGCCGAGCGCGGCGACCTGCTGGAGACGCGCGTCATCGACGGCGTCAAGTACATCCTCATCCGCGCGGACGAGGGCGTCGAGGTCAACGGCGTGGGCGTCAGCATCCAGTAAGAGAAGGGGATCAGACAATGAAACGCAGAAAATTAGGCATTCTCGGATGCGGGTATCTCGGCGGGATCGTCGCGGACGCATACCTTCGCGGATTCCTTGACGCATATGAACTGGTTGGCGTGACGAGCCGGTCGTCTGAATCGGCTCGGGCTCTGGCGCAGAAGGCCGGCTGTGCCGCGTGCGATGATCTGAGCGCGCTGCTGGCGCTGCATCCGGATATCGTGGTCGAGGCGGCGGGAGTTGCCGCCGTGAAGGCAAGCGCTGTGAGTGTTTTGGAGTCGGGCGCGGATCTGGCGCTCATCTCCATCGGCGCTCTCGCGGACGACACGTTTCGCGCTGAAGTGGAACAGACGGCGGAGCGCTGCGGGCGCAAGGTCTATCTCGCGTCCGGCGCGGTGGGCGGCTTCGACGTGCTCTCTACGGTCGCGCTGATGGCCCGGGCGGCGGGCCAGACGCCCCGGACGTCGTTTGCCTCTCTCAAGCGTCCCGGTGCTCTGAAGGGGACGCCGCTTTATCGTGAGGAGTTGGAGGAGAACGAGGGTACGGCTTTTGAGGGATCGGCCGCGGAGGCCATCGCACTGATGCCGACGCATGTGAACGTGGCCGTGGCGACGGCGCTTGCACTCAGCGGCCCGGATTCGCTGCATATGACAATGACAGGAAAGCCCGGCTTTGTCGGGGACGAATACCGCATCACGGCCGCCGGAGCCGACGTCCGGGCGGAACTGGATATTTATTCCGAGACGAGCGAGATCGCGGGCTGGAGCCTCGTCGCACTGCTGCGCAATCTTTCGTCGCCGATTGAACTGCACTGAGAGGAGAGACGTGATATGTTCCGGAAACTGACCGCCATTGAACCTGTCAGCCTGATCCCGGAGGCGGAGAGGGAACTGCAATGCCTTGCGCAGGAGATCGTGCTGTTCAGGGACGTCCCGCAAAGCAACGATGAGATCGTTCGCCGCATCGGCGATTCCGACGCGGTGCTGCTCAGCTACACTTCGCGCATCGAGCGCGATGTGATCGAGCGCTGCCCGAATATCCGCTATATCGGGATGTGCTGCAGTCTGTACTCCGAGGAAAGCGCCAACGTGGACATCGCGTTCGCGCGCGAAAAGGGGATCTGTGTCAAGGGCATCCGCGACTACGGCGACCGAGGCGTGGTGGAATATGTCCTCCATGAGCTGACGGGTCTGCTTCACGGTTTCGATCTGCCGCGCCTGCGAGCGGAGGCCGAGGAGATCTACGGCCTGAACGTCGGCGTCGTGGGACTCGGTACGTCTGGACGTATGATCGCACAGGCGCTTCAGTTCCTCGGCGCAAACATCCGCTATTTTTGCCGCGCGCCCAAGGCGGACGCCGAGGCGGAAGGAATGCGCTTCACGCCGCTTCACGAGCTGCTGCGCGAGAGCGACGTAGTGTTTATGTGCCTGAACAAAAACGTCCTTCTGCTCGGAGAGGAGGAATTTCGGGCGCTGGGCGACGGGAAGATCCTGTTCAACACGTCGATCGGCCCCGGCTTCGATTCAGCGGCAATGGAGCGCTGGGCCCGGCGCGAGGGCAACTGGTTCTTCTGCGACACCGCCGCTGCGGCCGGCAATGTGAGCGAGGGATTCTTCACGCTCCCGCGGGTCGTGTGCCGAAATGTGTCGGCGGGGCGCACGCGGCAGGCGTTTATCCTGCTCAGCGAGAAGGTCCTCGCCAACATCCGGGATTTTCTCGAAGAAACATGAAAGACGGGCGGCGGCCTCCATGCGGAGGCCGCCGCCCGTCTGTTTGGGGGGTCATTCGCGCAAAAGCCACGCGAAGCTGTGGGGGTACATCAGCATATCGCGTAGGCCGTCGTGCCGTTCGCCGTAAAAGAGGTCGTCATAGTCTCCGTCGCGCGCGACGTGCGCCGTGACGAAGTACGGACTGAAATTGAACAGGCACATCAGCTCGCGCCCTGCAAACCGGCGGCATACGGCGAGGATATGGCGGCTGCCGCTGTCCTCCGTCCACACGTCGGCGCGCGCGTCGAAGCACGGCTCCCCGGCGCGGATGTGCGTCAGGCGCCGAAGGCCTTCAAATTGCCGCCCCTGGCGCGTGGAAGCGTCGCGGCGCAGCGCCGCCGCCTCCCAGTCGAATTTGCCGCGGTGGAGGTAGCGGCTGTCGTCGCGCTTGTCAGGATCGTCGTGATAGCCGTAATCGTTCAGCTGTCCGACCTCGTCGCCGCTGTACAGAACAGGGATGCCGCTCTGCGTCAGCATCCATGCGTGCAGCATCAGGTCACACGCCATGGCGCGCTCCAGCTTTTCCGCGTCCTGCTCAAAGACGGCCGCTTCCACCCCGCACAGCGACGCCGTTGTGCCGCACAGACGCGCGTCACCGAGGCGGGGATCGTCGTTGTACAGCTCGCCCCGCGCGTCGCTGCCCGGCCACTTGCCGGTGAACCAGTCGTTGAGGTATTTTTTGTGCGCCACCTCGTCCGTGCCGAAGTGTTCTCTCAGCCACGGGTAGTCAAGTCCCCAGCCGATGTCGTCGTGGCACCGCAGATAATTCAAAAACAGGAAATCACGCGGCAGCGCGCACACCGCGTCCAGCTGATGGCGCAGCAGAGACACGTCGCCGGTCGCCAGCGTGTGCCACGTCGACGCCATCGTCGTGACGTTGTACAGCATATGGCACTCCGGCTTTTCCGGCGTTCCGAAGTACGGCGCCACCTTCGCCGGCTCCATGACCACCTCGCCCAGCATCAGCACGCCCGGGCACACGATCTCGCACGCCATGCGCATCATGCGCACCAGCGTGTGCACCTGCGGCAGGTTGCGGCAGTTTGTGCCCAGCTCCTTCCAGATGTACGGCACCGCGTCCAGACGGATGACGTCTATGCCGCGGTTCGTCAGATAGAGCAGGTTTTCCGTCATGTCGTTGAACACGACGGGGTTGGCATAGTTCAAGTCCCACTGATATGGGTAGAAGTTCGTCATCACCGCCTGCTTGCAGTCGTCCAGCCACGTGAAGCTGCCCGGCGCGGTGGTGGGGAAGACCTCCGGGATCGTCTTCTCAAATTCACGGGGAATATCCCAGCTGTCATAGAAGAAATAGCGGTCGCGGTATTCCTGTTCGCCCGCACGGGCGCGGCGCGCCCATTCGTGATCCTCGCTCGTGTGGTTCATCACGAAATCGAGGCAAACGCTCATCCCGTGCGCGCGGCACGCGTCGGCGAGGGCCTCCAGATCCTCCATTGTGCCCAGTTCCGGCTGCACCGTGCGGAAGTCCGCCACGGCATAGCCGCCGTCGCTGCGCCCCTTCGGGCTCTGCAAGAGCGGCATCAGGTGCACGTAGTTCACGCCGCACTCGAGCAGATACGGCAGCTTTTCCTGCACGCCGCGCAGCGTCCCGGCGAAGGCGTCCGTGTACAGCATCATGCCCAGCAGCTCCCGGCTGCGGTACCAGTCGGGGTCCGCCGCACGGCGCTCGTCCTGCGCGCGCAGCGCTGCCTTGCGCTGTTCCCAGCAGCGGCGCAGCATCGAGACGAAGTAGTCGAACGCCTGCTCGTCGCGGTACAATTCGCAGTACAGCCACTTCAGCTCGTCGCGATGGCGCGCAAGGCGCTTCTCAAATGCGTCCGGTCCCGCCGGCGCATTGTCCGCGGCGGTGCGTGCCGCGATCTCCGCCTCAGTCATCTCCTGCACGGTCTTCTTCTTTGCCATGGCCTGCATCCTCCTCAGTTCTGTTCCAGTTCAGCCAGTGTGGGCATCGCGGGGATCGCGCCGCTGCGCGAGCACGTCAGCGCCGCCGCGCGGTTCGCGAATGCCACAATGCCGCGCAGCGCCTCCAGATGCAATCCCTCCAGGGGGGCGTCGCCGCGCGCCGCCAGACGGCTGAGCACCGCGCCGAAAAACGTGTCGCCCGCGCCGTTCGTGTCCGCGACCTTCGTCGCCACACCGGGTACGCGGATCGTCTCGCCCTTCCAGCGGCACAGCGCGCCCTCGCCGCCCAGCGTCAGCAGGATCAGACGAACGCCCTGCGCCTCAAGGCGGCGGCACCCTTCCTCGGGATCGTCCGTGCCTGTCAGCAGCTTCACTTCCTCGTCAGACAGCTTGATGACGTCCGCGCACTGCACGGCGGCGCGCATCTCGCGCACAGCGCCCTCTTCGTCCGGCCACAATGCCGCGCGGTAGTTTGGATCGTAGCTCACCAGAACGCCCGCCTGACGCGCCATCTGCGCAGCGGCCAGCGTCGCGCTGCGCGCCGGTTCCGCCGTCAGGCTCACCGAACCAAAATGCAAGAATTTGGCGTGCGCCAGCATCGAGGCGTCCAGCTCGTCGGCGCACAGCTGCGCGTCCGCGCCGCGTACGAAGCGGAAATCGCGTTCGCCCGCCTCGTCGACAGACACGATCGCCATGGTCGTGGGCGCGTCAGAGGTCAGAAGATACGTGTCGTCTACGTTGTTGTCGCGCAGCACGCGGCGCAGATACGAGCCGAAGCCGTCCGCCCCCGCCATGCCGATGAACGCGGTCCGCGCGCCCAGTTTCGCGGCGGCCACCGCGACGTTTGCGGGCGCGCCGCCGGGATTGGCCGCCAGAACGGGCACGCCGTGCTCGTTTGTGCCGGTCTGCGTCAGGTCGATCAGGATCTCTCCAATGGTGATAATGTCTGTCATGGATCGCAGCGTCCTTTCCTTTGTGTGAAGATCTGTTGTTCAGCGGGCGCGGCGCGCCCGGTTTTGGCAATGTCACAGCGCCCCGGTGCTCTCGCGCCCGACGACAGACGCGTGCAGCGGCGCGTCCAGAACACCGCTGCACGGCCGCCGTTCGATGCGGGACACAAGCCGTGCGACGGCCTGTTCGGCCATTTCGCCGAGCGGCTGGGAGATGCTGGTGAGACTGGGATTGAGATAGCGGCTGACGGGGATGTCATCGAAACCGATCACGCCCGCGCGGCGGGGGACGTCGATGCTCAGCGCGCGAAGATGATTCAGAAGAACCAGCGCGTCAAGGTCGTTTGTGGCAAAGATCCCTGTCCGGCGACCCTCTGCGGCGCAGCGCCGTCTGAGCTCTTCGCACAGCCCGGCGTCATCCGGCCGGACGGCGGCACATCGCGCGGCGGGAACGCCGCTTGCTGTCAGTTCGAGGAAGAACCCCGCGCCCTTTTCATCCTTCGGGGGGCCGACAAACAGAAAATCGTCGTATCCGCGCTTGAGAAGATGGCGCGCGGCCAAGCCGCCCGCCTCGGCGTGGTCAACGTACACGGAATCCAGCCCCGGCACATGCAGCGTCACGGCGACGGCCGGCACGTCCGACCGGTGGATCTCCTCTGTCCACAGGGAGCTGTCAGAGCGAATGGGTACGGCTGCGATGCCATCGACCCGGTATCGGCGCACAACGTCGATGCAGTCGCGTTCGCGCGCCTCGTCCCGGCCGCTGTTCAGCAGGATGATGCTGTAGCCCGCGCGGTTCGCGCACGCTTCCAGTTCCCGCGCCAGTTCGGCAAAAAAGCCGTTGGAGATGTCCGTCAACAGCACGCCCAGCAAGTGCGTGCCGCCGCCCTGCAAACTTTTTGCCAAGGCGTTCGGCTGAAAATTGTGCGCACGGGCGCACTCCAGCACGCGCTCGCGCACCTCCGGGTTGACAGAGGTGTTCCCGCTCAGCACGCGCGATACCGTGGGCTGCGAGACTCCCGTCATCCGCGCGATCTCCGCCATTGTGATCATTTGATCACCACCTTTTTGCCACTTGTGAATACGTATTCACAAGCACATTGTAGCATCTCTTTCCTCGTTCTTCAATTGTTGAAAATGCTGTATTACGATGCGCCGCTTTGTGTAAAATGCAAAACCCGGACGAAACGTTTTGTTTCGTCCGGGTTTCCCGTGTCAATATCCGAGATCGGCCATCAGCTGTGCGTTCTCGCCGCTTGTTCCGAAGAGCATTGTCTCAATGGCCTCGCCCGTGCAGTGCAGGCCGTCGTAGAAATCCTCGTCGGTCACGCCCTCAATGGCGTCCGCGTCATACGTGCCGTAGACGGGAATGTCGTATTTCGCCGCGAGTTCGCGCACGACCTCTTCCGTCTCCAAAAAGCCGCCGTATCTCTCCGCGTTTGCCTCGCAGTAATTGTAGACGAGCGAGGGATAGGGGGTGAAGATGATGACGATGTTCACGCCGCGCTCCTTCGCGTAGGCGAAGAATTTGTCGAACAGCTCGACACACTCCGCGTCCACCTCGTCATAGTCCTCCATGTACAGGAAGTTGCCGCACTGATAATTCATATCCTTGAGCCGCGCTTCCATCGAGCGGTTTCGGAAGTTGACATCGTACAAAAGGCTGCCGTCGCCGCGTTTGACCTCCGTTGTCTGGTTGTACAGATCGCCTTCGACCGCCTGCGGTTTGTCGACGCCAGTCGTGTCGCGCCGCGCGAACGTGACATTGTTCTGGAAGTATTCCGGGGAGTACAGCGCTTCCCACTTGGCCTCCTGATTCGACTGCGTGTACTCGACGTCCGACTCCGTCCCGAGGCACCGCTCCAGAAATTCCCCGTACAGCTCCTTGTCGCTGCGCTCGTCGATGGCGTCCGCGCGCAGCAGCCACGGATCGAAGCCGATGATGAAGGTCTGCGGAAGACGGTCCTCGCGGTCAAACAGATAGAACGTGCCCAGCACGTCGCAGCGGTCGCCGCCCGTGACGCTGCAATTGAAGAAGCTGTCGACGTGCAGCGACTCCCGGCTCAGCTGCATGATGCGGCTCGAACCGAGGGCGATGACGTCCGGCATCGGGTCGATGTTGTTGGCAAAGATCTTCAGAATATCGCGCTGCTGGTTGAACATCTTTTCAAAACCCACGATGTCCTCGCCGGCCAGCACCATGTTGCTGACCTCGCGCAGATACAGGTCGCCCTGAAAATAGCCGGAGCAGTCAACGGTGTAATTGTACCATACCATCAGGACGGGAAGGGGCGCGAGCAGCGCCGCGCCGAGCGCGATGCGCAGCGCGGACAGCAGCCGGCTGCCCGCCGTGCGAAAAAACCGTTTCATGCGCGCTCTCCTTTCAGTATTGCTGGTAGATGAAGCCGGAGCTGCCGAACTGGCCGTAGAAGCCGATCATGATGATGAGCGCATAGTACAGCGGCCAGCGGACAAAAAACGGGATCTTGCGGATCAGCCGGTTGACCGGCTTGCGCCAGAACTCCAGCAGATCAATGAACAAAGCGCCGCCCACGGCGAGGAACGGTACGGCGTCTTTCCAGCCGGCGGCCGCAAGGCTCTCAGTAAACGAGGCCGAGAACAGGCCTGTCCAGCCGGTCAGCATCCCGGCCCAGATCGTTCCGGCGTCCGCCAGCGAGGCCGCGCGGAAGAACACAAGCGTCGCAGTGAAGAGCAGATAGACGATCGCGCCCTGGATGACGCTGCGCAGCGGCGCGAGGCGGTAAAGGATGTTGCGCTCCGCGAGCTTTGCGCGCAGCGCGGCCGTCTCCTTGCCGATCACAAGGAACACGCCGTTCAAAAAGCCCCAGATCAGATAGCCCGGCGTCAGGCCGTGCCACAGGCCGCTGACGGCGAACACGATCAGCTGGTTGACGTGCGCGCGCAGGCGGCCCTTGCGGCTGCCGCCGAGAGGAAAGTACAGGTAATCGCGGAACCACGACGACAGGCTGATGTGCCAGCGCCGCCACAGCTCCGTGTACGTCGGCGCGGCCAGCGGACGGGCAAAGTTCTCCATCACTTCGATGCCGAACACCGCGCCCGCGCCGATGGCGATGTCCGACGCGGCGGAGAAGTCGCAGTACAGCTGATATGTAAACAGCAGGCAGCCCAGCACAAGCACCGGGCCGGAGTGCTGCTCCGGATTGCCGAAGACCGCGCCGACCACCGCGCCCGCGGTGTCGGCCACGACCAGCTTCTTGAAGCAGCCCCACAGGATGCGGAACATGCCGCCCGTCACGCGGTCGTAGTCAAACGTTACCTTGCGCTTGAACTGGGGCAAGAGATTCCCCGCGCGCTCGATGGGGCCTGTGACGATGCAGGGAAAGAAACTGACAAACAGAGCATAGTACAGCGGATTCCGCTCCGCCGCGATCTTGCCGCGATACACGTCGATGAGATATCCCAGCGCCGCGAACGTGAAGTAGCTGGAGCCGAGAGGGACCATCAGGTTCGCCAGCGCCGTGGCCGGCTCATGCGCGTGCAGATACAGCCCACAGCCCAGCACGCCGGTGCATCCGGCGGCGGCCAGCGCGACCGCCGCGACGCGCACCGCCTTGACGCCGCACAGTTGGATCAGCAGGCCCAGCAGGTATGTCGCCGCCGTCATGCCGGCCAGCAGAGCGACAAAGCGGGCGTTCTCCGGATCATACAGATAAAACGCGTAGCTGCACGCCAGCAGCCAGAACGGACGCGTCACCTTCGGCATCACATAGTAGCAAAGCGCGGCGACGGTCAGAAACAGAAGAAACGGCAGTGTGACAAAATTCATGCGCCGCCTCCCCGCGCACCGCGCGGCGCGCTCTCGCGGCCCGTCCCGTCAAGCTGGCGTTCCAGCTCGCGCACGCGCTGTTCCAGCAGGGCTGATTCCTGTGACAGCCGCTTGAGCTTCTCCGAGAACACGGAGACGATGCACGAAATGCTCAGCAGCATGAACAGCACAAAGGCGAGCACCATCAAAAAGACGAGGTTTGACACGAGCTCCACCTGAAGCAGGTCGCGCAGCACCAGCACGATGTACGGGAATACCGCGAACAGCACCAGCGCGAACGCCGCGAAGAACCACACGATGGAATAGCGCACCGTCAGCTTTTTCTTTTTCAGCATCCAAAGGATGACAAACAAAAACAGGATCGCGCCGAGAATCAGCCCGACGCGAAAGACAGGTTCGATGTGACCGGCGTTCATGCGCGCGCCCCTTTCTTGCGGATATTGGTCAGACGGAACACGATGAGCGACAGGCTGACCTTGACCATGTAGAACACCGATTTGAACGCGCTGATGGACGACGTGCCGCCCATGCGCTCGGCCATCACGACGGGCGCCTCGCCCACGCGGAAGCCGCTCAAAACGGCGGAGATGATGGCCTCCGGCTCCGGGTAGTCCTGCGCGTACACCTGCGCGAAATACGCCGTCAGCTGTCTGTTGGTCGCGCGGAAGCCGCTCGTCGTGTCAAGCACACGGGCGCCGCACAGAATTTTCAGCAGAATGCTCAAAATATTGATGCCAAGCCTGCGCATAAAGCTGGTCTGGAACCCCTCGCGCGTGATGAACCGGCTGCCGATGCACATGTCCAGCTCGCCGCGCGCCACGGGCCACACGACGTTCGCAAGATAGCGCGGGTCATGCTGGCCGTCGCCGTCCATCTGCACGGCAATGTCATAGCCGTTGCACACGGCGTAAAGGTAACCGGTCTGCACCGTTCCGCCGATGCCGAGGTTGACGGGCTGCGACACAAACCGGAAGCCGCGCTCGCGGCAGATCTTTGCGCTCGCGTCCGTTGAGCAGTCGTTGACGATCAGATAATCCACCTCGCCGGGCAGCTCCTGCCCGCGCACCGCGGTCTCCAGATTCTCCACTACGCGCTCGATGTTCTCCTCTTCGTTGTAGCAGGGGATGATGACAAGGATCTTCAAAATCTCACCTCATTGGGTCAGGATAAAATCTTCCAGTTTGTCCAGCAGCTTCGAGCGCCGGAAATGCTCGCAGAAATACGCGCGCCCGCGCGCGCCCATTGCCCGGCGTTCGTCCGGCGCCATGGCCGCGAGGCGCAGCAAATTCTGATACAGCGCGTCCGCGTCGCCCGCGCCGCACGCGAGACCGCACTCCGCGCGCTCCACAACGCGCGCCGCCTCGCCGTCCACCGCCACAAGGCACGGCTTTCCCGCCGCCATGTAGCTGGTGATTTTCGCGGGCACCGTCAGGCCGAGGTCGTCACTCTTCGCCAGCGCGGCGAACAGCGCGTCCGCCGCCGTGTGATAGGCGGGAATGTCCGTCACCGGGTGCATCCCCTCGAACTGGAAATAGCCGCGCACGCCCGCCGCGTCGATCTCCGCCTCCAGCGCCGCGCGGCTCATGCCGTCGCCGACGACGACGAACCGGATGCCGTGCCGTC
Source organism: uncultured Ruthenibacterium sp. (assembly GCA_944388415.1). Lineage (GTDB taxonomy): Bacteria > Bacillota > Clostridia > Oscillospirales > Ruminococcaceae > Ruthenibacterium. The sequence continues at coordinate 11,599 of CALXIU010000224.1, forward strand.
CCTCGGCCGACAGGCGCTTCGCGCATTCGACCAGAAGCCCGAGGTCCTGCGCGGGGCTGATGTTCCCCGCGAACAGCACGCGAAACCCGCCGCCCAGCCGCGCGTCGAGTTCTGCATCCGGTGCGTCCTGCAAATACAGTTCCTCGCAGTACTGCGGGATCACCGCGATCTCGCGCTTCGGCGCGGCCGCGCGCAGCTTCTCCGCCATCGCGTCCGACAGCGCGATCAGCTTGTCGCTGCGGCGGTACAGCCAGTGCGACACGCCCTGCGCGACGGCGCGCAGCGCCCGGTTCTTCACCGGCAGCACGGAGTACAGGTTTTCCGGCCACAGGTCGAGCACATACGTCGTCAGCGGCACGCGGTGCAGCTTCGCGTAGACGATGGCCGGGATCATCATCAGCACCGGGCTTGTGTTGTAGCACAGCACGGCGTCGTATTCTCGCCCGTGCAGGCGCGGCAGATGAAACAGCGCGAACAGCGGGAACGAGACGTAATTCAAAAAGATGCGCAGCGACGTGTTGCCGCGCCGCGCGATCTCGCCCGAGCGGAAGATGTCGACGCCCTCGTGCACCTCGCGCCGCGGCCCGCGGTAGCTGTAGCCGTCAAACCACTCTCCCTGCGGATAATTCGGCAGCCCGCACAGCACGTCCGCCGTGATGCCGTCCTCCAGAAAGCCTTTGCAGATGTCGGTGATGCGGAAATTTTCCGGCCAGTAGTGCTGGCTCACCACAAGAATGCGCCCGGTCCGGCGCTCCATACAAGACCCCTCCCGCTGCGCCGCGCCGTACTGCGCGCGCCGAATGGTTACAGACAATTACATTATATCATACAAAGCGCCGTTTTCCAACAAAAAACACATCGCGCCGTCTTTCATACTCTTAGTGTGAGACGCCGCGCCCCGGCTCAGACCGTGCGGCGCGCATTTTCGGGCCGCGGAATCTTGACAACGGAAGCGGGAATGCTATAATAAATGCAAAAGACACCTACACCCCGTGGGGGTGTTCCTGAACAGGAGGAGTTATGGCACAGAAATACAATGTCACAGGCATGACGTGCTCGGCGTGCTCGTCGCACGTCGAAAAGGCGGTGCGCGCGGTCCCGGGTGTGGAGAGCGTCTCGGTCAATCTGCTCACAAACAGCATGCAGGTCGAAGGCACGGCGCCGGAGGCGGCCGTCATCCGCGCCGTCGAGGACGCGGGCTACGGCGCGTCCGTGCAGGGGAAGGCCGCGAAGCCGTCGTCGCAGCGCGATGAGCGGCGGAGGCAGCGCGACGAGATCTTGCGGGGCATGAAGCGGCGGCTGATCGTGTCGTTCGCGTTCCTGATCCCGCTGATGTACGTCTCAATGGGCAGTATGTTCGGCGCGCCGCTGCCGCCGTTTCTGACGGGGCACGAGAATGCCGTGACGTTCGGCATGGTGCAGCTGCTGCTGTCCCTGCCGGTCGTATACGTCAACCGCTCCTATTATGAAAAGGGGTTCAAAACGCTCGCGAAGCGCAGCCCGAACATGGACAGCCTCATCGCCATCGGCTCGACGGCGGCGCTCGTCTACGGTGTGTGGGCTATCATCCGCATGGGGCAGGGCCTCGGCATGAGCGACATGGCGCTCGTCGAGCAGTACCACATGGACCTCTATTTTGAATCCGCGACCATGATCCTCGCGCTCGTCACACTGGGCAAGTACCTCGAGACGCGCAGCAAGGGCCGCACAGGCGAGGCGATCGAAAAGCTGATGGACCTCGCGCCCAAAACCGCTGAGGTCGAGCGCGGCGGCGCGGCCGTCACCGTGCCCGTTGAGGAGGTGCAGGTGGGCGACATCGTCTGCGTGCGCCCCGGCTCGAGCGTCCCGGTCGACGGCGTCATCGTCGAGGGCTCGTCCGGTCTCGATGAATCCGCGTTGACGGGCGAGAGCATCCCCGTCGAAAAGACGGTGGGCGACACGGTCATCGCCGCGTCAGTCAACAAAGCGGGCTTTTTCAAGTTCCGCGCCACGAAGGTGGGCGAGGACACGACGCTCGCGCAGATCATTCACCTTGTGGAGGACGCAAGTTCCACGAAGGCCCCCATCGCAAAAATGGCTGACAAGATCGCGGGCGTGTTCGTCCCGGCCGTCATCGCCATCGCGCTGGCCGCGTCCGTCATCTGGCTGATAGCCGGGCAGACGCCGGAGTTCGCGCTCTCGGTCGGCATCGCGGTGCTCGTCATCTCGTGCCCGTGCGCGCTGGGCCTCGCGACGCCCGTCGCCATCATGGTCGGCACAGGCAAGGGCGCGGAGAACGGCGTGCTGATCAAATCGGGCGACGCGCTCGAGACAGCGCACAACGTCACCGCCGTCGTGCTGGACAAGACCGGCACGATCACCGAGGGCAAGCCCGCCGTCACGGACATCATCGCCCTGCCGCCGATGCGCGAGCACGATCTGCTGCGCCTCGCAGCGTCCATCGAGAACGGCAGCGAGCACCCGCTCGCCGCGGCCATCGTCGCGGAGGCGGAGCGCCGCGGCACCGGTGTGCGCCCGTCGACGGAGTTCAAGGCGCTGTTCGGCCTTGGCGTCACCGCGAAGGTCAGCGGCCGCGCGTATCTCGCCGGAAACGAAAAGCTGATGGCGCAAAACGGCGTCGGCGTGCCGCAGAGCATGGCCGCCCGCGCGGCCGAGCTCGCGGGCGAGGGCAAGACGCCGCTGCTCTTTGCCGACAGCAAAAAGCTGCTGGGCCTCATCGCCGTGGCCGACACCGTCAAACCCACGAGCGCCGCGGCCATCCGCACGCTCGAGCGCATGGGCGTTGAGGTCACGATGCTCACCGGCGACAACGCGCGCACGGCGGAGGCCATCCGCCGTCAGCTCGGGATGAAGCGCGTCATCGCCGAGGTGCTGCCCAGCCAGAAGGAGGCCGAGATCGCCCGGCTCCAGAAGGAGGGCAAGGTCGTCGCGATGGTCGGTGACGGCATCAACGACGCGCCCGCCCTCGCGCGCGCCGACGTCGGCATCGCCATCGGCGCGGGCACGGACGTCGCCATCGAGAGCGCCGACATCGTGCTGATGAAGAGCGACCTGCGCGACGTCGTCACGGCCATCGAGCTGTCGAAGGCCGTCATCGCGAACATCAAGCTCAGCCTGTTCTGGGCGTTCTTTTACAATTCCGTCGGCATCCCGCTCGCGGCGGGCCTGCTGTACCCGCTGTGGGGCATCAAGCTCAGCCCGATGTTCGGCGCCGCCGCCATGAGCCTGTCGAGCGTGTGTGTCGTTTCGAACGCGCTGCGCCTGCGCCGCTTCCGCCCGCGCATCGACGAGGCTGTCCCCGAATCCGCTCCCGCGGCCGCGCCGCGGACCGAACCCACCGAAACACATAAGGAGGAACCGAAGATGAAAACGATCACCCTGAGCATCGACGGCATGATGTGCCAGCATTGTGTCGCCCACGTCACGAAGGCGCTTGAGGCCATCGAGGGCGTCACGCCCGCCGTCAGCCTCGAGAACAAGAACGCGGTGTGCACCGTCGCGGACGGCGTCGCCGCCGACGCGCTCGCCGCCGCCGTCACCGAGGCGGGCTACACCGTCACGGGCGTCACGGAAGGATGAAGGCCGATAAACAGACCGTCACGCGGCTCGTGAAAACGGCGCGCGGCCAGCTCGACGGCATCCTCGCGATGATCGAAGCCGACCGCTACTGCATCGACATCTCGAACCAGCTGCTCGCCACGCAGTCCATCCTGTCGCGCGCGAACCGTGAGGTTCTGAAGGCGCACATCTCCGGCTGTGTGCGCGAGGCGGTCGAGGCCGAAGATGCCGACGCGAAGATCGACGAGATCCTGACGCTCGTCGACAAGCTGGGCCGATGAGGGCGCTCTGGAAGCTGCTGCGCGTCCCGCTCGCCGCCCTTGCGCTCGCGGGGGCGTGCCTCGCGGCATTTTTCGCCGCGCGCGGCAATACGGCGGCGATGGACTGGTTCTCGCAGCACGTCACGCACCCGTGGAAGCTGTTCTGGGGCGGCGTGTGGTCGCACGTGCCGTTCTCGATGGCGGAGGTGATGTGGCTCGCGCTCATTTTGGCGTGCCTCGTGTACGTCGTGTTCGCCGTGCGCGCCGTCGTGCGCGGGAAGGGCAGGCGGCGGGCCGTCGCCCTGCAGCGCGCGCTCGGCGCGGCGGCCATCGCTCTGTGCGTCTACACGGGTTACACGCTCTTGTGGGGCACGGAGTACTACGTCACGCCGTATGAGGCGCGCATGGGTCTTGAGGCGCAGCCCGTCAGCGTCGAACAGCTCGCGGAGGTGACGCGCCTGTTCGCGGACAAGGCCGGCGCGCTGGCGGAGTCGGTCGAGCGCGATGAAACCGGCTGTTTCACCGGCGACAAGGCGGCGCTGCTCGAGCAGTCGAAGGACGTGTACACGGCCCTCGAGGAAAAGTACCCGTTCCTCGCCGTACCGCACAGCGCGCCGAAGGCGATGACGCTCTTTTCGCGCATCATGAGCGAGATGAACTACACGGGCTTTTTCTTCCCGTTCACCGGCGAGGCGAACGTCAACGTCCACATGCCCGTGTGCTTCCTGCCCGCGACGGCGGCGCATGAGCTGGCGCACGTGCGCGGCGTCGGCCCTGAGCAGACGGCCAATTTCTTCGCCGTGCTCGCGTGCGACACCAGCGGCATCCCGGAGTTTGAGTACTCCGGCGCGCTGTTCGCCTACATGCACCTGTCGAACGCGCTGTACTCGGCGAATTACGACGCGTGGCTGGAGATCGCGCAGACGCTCTCGCCGTACGCCGCGGCCGACCTCGTCCAGAATAACGAGTACTGGGCGCAGTTCTCGTCGCCCGTCACAACGGCCGCGAACGCCGCGTACGACGGCTTCCTCAAGAGCTACGACCAGACGCAGGGCGTTAAGAGCTACGGCGCCGTCGTCGACCTGCTCGTCGCGTATTACGGAACATGAAAACAGGGGCCGCTGCACCTTGCGTGCAGCGGCCCCTGTTTTTATTTTTTGTTTACAGCAGCGCCGCCACGGCGTCGCCCATCGCCTCGCATCCGCACAGCGTGCAGCCCTCGGCCATCATGTCGGCGGTGCGCAGCCCGGCGTCGAGCGCTTTCGTCACCGCGTCCTCGATGTTCGCGGCCTCCGCGTCCATGCCGAAGCTGTACTTCAGCATCATCGCGGCGGACAAAATCGTCCCGATGGGGTTCGCCTTGTCCTGACCGGCGATGTCCGGCGCGGAGCCGTGGATCGGCTCGTACATGCCGCGCGTGCCGTCGCCGAGCGACGAGGAGGGGATCATCCCGATGCTGCCGGTGATCATGCTCGCCTCGTCGGAGAGGATGTCGCCAAACATATTGCCCGTCACGATCACGTCGAACTGGCTCGGGTCCTTGACGATCTGCATCGCCGCGTTGTCGACGAACATCTCGGAGTATTCCACCTCCGGGTACTCCGCCTGCAACCGGTGCATTACGGCGCGCCACAGGCGGCTCGTGTCCAGCACGTTCGCCTTGTCGACGCACGTCAGCTTCTTGCGCCGCTTCATCGCCGTCTCAAAGCCGATGCGGCCGATGCGCTCGATCTCGTGCTCGGCGTAGTACATCACGTCTGTGGCCACTTTCTCGCCGTTTTCCTCCACCGTTTTGTGCTCGCCGAAGTAGATGCCGCTGATCAGCTCGCGCACGACCATGAAGTCGATGCCCTTTTCGACGATCGAGGGCTTGAGCGGGCTCGCGGCCGCGAGCTGCGGCCAGAGCTTTGCCGGGCGCAGGTTCGAGTACAGCCCCATGCCGGAGCGCAGGCGCAAAAGACCTTTTTCCGGGCGCTGCGGGCCGGGCAGACCCTCCCATTTCGGGCCGCCCACCGCGCCCAGCAGCACGCTGTCGGACGCGAGGCACTTGTCCAGCATCGCCTGCGGCAGCGGGTCGCCCCACTTGTCGATGGCGCAGCCGCCCATGTCCACTTCTTCATAGGTAAACGTGTGGCCGTATTTCTCCGCCACGGCGTCCAGCACCTTGACGGCCTGTGCGACGATCTCCGGCCCGATGCCGTCGCCGCGGATCAGCGCGATGTTCTTGTTCATGCGTTGCCCTCCTTCGCGCGGATGCTGTTCATCAGCCCGCCCGCGCGGATGATGTCCTGAATGAACGGCGGGAACGGCTCGGCCTGATACATCTCGCCCTTTGTCACGTTCGTGATGACGCCGGTGTCGAAGTCGATGCTCACCTCGTCGCCGTTCTCGATGGCGTCGCTCGCGGCCTCGCACTCGAGGATCGGCATCCCGATGTTGATGGAGTTGCGGTAGAAGATGCGCGCGAAGCTCTTCGCGATGACGCACGACACGCCGCACGTCTTGATGACGAGGGGCGCGTGCTCGCGCGACGAGCCGCAGCCGAAGTTCCAGCCGCCCACGATGATGTCGCCCTCGTGCACCTTCCTGACGAACTCGGGGTCGATGTCCTCCATGCAGTGCTGCGCCAGCTCCTTCGCGTCCTGGCTGTTCAGGTAGCGCGCCGGGATGATGACGTCCGTGTCGACGTTGTCGGGATATTTGAAAACTCTTCCGTTTGCATTCATGTTACTCAACCTCTCTCGGATCGGTGATGTGGCCTGTCAGCGCGCTGGCGGCCGCCACGGCGGGGCTGGCGAGGTAGATCTCGCTCGTCACATGGCCCATGCGGCCCACAAAGTTGCGGTTCGTCGTGGAGACGCAGCGCTCGTGGTCGGCCAGGATGCCCATGTAGCCGCCGAGGCATGGCCCGCACGTCGGCGTCGACACGACGCAGCCCGCGTCGACGAATGCCTCTGTCCAGCCGTTTTTGATGCACGCCTTGTACACGGCCATCGTGCCGGGGATGATGATGACGCGCACGCCGTCGGCCACGTGTTTGCCGTTCAAAATCTCGTACGCGGCCTGCATGTCCTCCAGCCGGCCGTTCGTGCAGCTGCCGATGACCACCTGGTCGATCGTGATGTGCTCGGACTCCTTCGCCGTGTGCGTGTTCTCCGGCAGATGCGGCCACGACACCGTCGGTTCGATCGCGGACAGGTCGATCTCGATCGTCTCGTCGTACTCCGCGTCGGCGTCGGCCTCGTAGACGGTCCACGGGCGCTGGCTGCGGCCCGAGAGGTACGCGACGGTCACGTCGTCGACGGGGAAGATGCCGTTCTTCGCGCCCGCCTCGATCGCCATGTTGCAGATGCACAGGCGGTCGTCCATCGACAGCGACGCGACGCCCTCGCCCGTGAACTCCATACTCTTGTAGAGCGCGCCGTCGACGCCGATCTTGCCGATGATGTGCAGGATCACGTCCTTGCCGCTGACGCGCGGCTGCAACGCGCCCTTCAGCACGAAGCGGATCGCGCTCGGCACCTTGAACCACAGCGAGCCGGTCGCCATCGCGGCGGCCATGTCCGTCGAGCCGCCGCCGGTGGAGAACGCGCCCACCGCGCCGTACGTGCACGTGTGGCTGTCGGCGCCGATGATCGTGTCGCCCGCCGTCACGATGCCCTGCTCAGGCAGCAGCGCGTGCTCGATGCCCATTTTGCCGACGTCGAAGAAGTTCACGATCTCGTGCCTGCGCGCGAAGTCGCGGCACTGCTTCGACTGCTGCGCGCTCTTGACGTCCTTGTTCGGCACGAAGTGGTCGAGGACGATGTTGATGCGCGCGCGGTCGAACACCGACGTGAACCCGGCCTTCTCAAACTCGTTGATGGCCACGGGAGTCGTGATGTCGTTGCCCAGCACCTGGTCCAGCCGCACGTTGATCAGCTGTCCCGGGCGCACCTCGTCGAGACCCGCGTGTGCGGCGAGGATTTTCTGCGTCATGGTCATGCCCATATCTTTGCCCCTCCTTGACGCGCGGCATATGCCGCGCGTTTGCTCACTTGTTGTTGATGGCGCTCACCAGCGCCTTGATGCTCGCGACGATGATGTCGTTGTCGGTGCCCGCGCCCCATGTCACTTCGCCGTCGGCCCACTTCAGGCCCACGTACGTCGCGGCCTGACTCGTGCTGCCCGTCGTCAGGCTGTGTTCGGTGTACGCCTCGATCGTGAACTCCATGCCCGTGCCTACCTTGATGGCGTTGCTCACGGCGTCCAGACGGCCGTTGCCCATCGACGAGAACTCACGCTGCTGGCCGTCCTTCTCGACGGTCACGACGGCGAAGATGCCGCTCTTCTGGATGTAGTGCGCCTCGGCGACGTTCAGCGGGTGCGTCTTGTTCAGATAGCACTGCTGGAACATCTGGAAGACCTCCGGCGGCGTCAGCTCCTTGTGCTCGTGGTCGGACAGGTCCTTCACCGCGTAGCCGAAGTGCTCGCGCATCTTCGGCGGCAGGTTGTAGCCGTAGCGCTGCTCCAGCAGGTAGCCGATGCCGCCCTTGCCGCTCTGGCTGTTGATGCGGATGACGTCCGCGTCGTACGTGCGGCCGATGTCCGTCGGGTCGACGGGGATGTACGGCACCGTCCACTCGTGCAGATTGTGCTCCGCGCGCCAGTGCATGCCCTTCGCGATGGCGTCCTGATGGCTGCCGGAGAACGCCGCGAACACCAGCGCGCCCGCGTACGGCGTGCGCTCGTAGACGTGCATCCGCGTCACGCGCTCGTACAGCTCCACGATGGCCGGCATGTCGGAGAAATCCAGCTTCGGGTCGACGCCGTGCGAGTACATGTTCATCGCCAGCGTGATGATGTCCACGTTGCCCGTGCGCTCGCCGTTGCCGAACAGCGTGCCCTCCACGCGGTCCGCGCCCGCCAGCAGCGCCAGCTCAGTGTCGGCCACCGCGCAGCCGCGGTCGTTGTGCGGGTGCAGGCTCAGCACCACGCTGTCGCGGTATTTCATGTTGTCGCTCATGTACTCGATCTGGTTCGCGTAGATGTGGCTCATGCTCATCGCCACCGTGACAGGCAGGTTGATGATCATGGGCTTGTCGGGCGTCGGCTGCATCACGTCCAGCACGGCGTTGCACACCTCGAGCGCGTACTCCGGCTCCGTGCCCGTGAAGCTCTCGGGGCTGTACTCGAAGCGGAAGTTGCCCTCGTACTCGTCAGCCAGCTGCTTGACCAGCTTCGCGCCGTCGACGGCGATCTTCTTGATCTCGTCCTTATTTTTCTTGAACACCTGCTCGCGCTGCGCCACGGACGTCGAGTTGTAGAAGTGGATCACCGCGCTCGGCGCGCCCTTGACGGCCTCAAACGTCTTGCGGATGATGTGGTCGCGGCACTGCGTCAGCACCTGCACCGTCACGTCGTCGGGGATCATCTCGCGCTCGATCAGCGTGCGCAGGAAGCGGAACTCCGTCTCGCTCGCCGCCGGGAAGCCCACCTCGATCTCCTTGAAGCCGATCTTTACCAGCAGGTTGAAGAACTCCAGTTTTTCCTCGAGGCTCATCGGGATGATGAGGCTCTGGTTGCCGTCGCGCAGGTCGACGCTGCACCACGCGGGCGCTTTCTCGATGTGATCCTTCTTCACCCAGCGGTATTCCGTCTTGGGCGGGTTGTAGTAGCCGATGCCATACTTCGTGACGTCCATCATGTCAAATCTCTCCTTTTTCTGATTGCTCGCCGCGCGCCGGCAAGAGGGAAGGGCGTGAAAAAAGCCCCCGCCTCCGAAGGACGCGCTGTCCTTCGAGAGACGAGGGCTTTGTACATTCAAAGCACCCGCGGTACCACTCTCGTTGCCCTGCAAACAGGGCCCCTCTGCACGGTCGGCCTTGCGGCGAACCATTCTCCCTGTAACGGGGGAGCCCCGTCTCCGCCTACTGCAAGTTCAGCGAAGCTGCTCGGGAGCGAGTGGGCAAGCGCCGCGGCGCCGCCTCGCACCACCCGGCGGCTCTCTGAAGGCGCGTCTCGCTTGCTGTTTCTCCGTCTGCGCATTTGCTTAATGAATGCAGCCATTATACAATGCCTGCGCGGCTCCTGTCAAGCCCCGGCGGGGCGTTTTGGCCGCTTGCGACGAATTTTCAAAAAATGTTTTGTGCAATCTGCGACATCACACGCACACGCGCTCGTTCACGAGATTGAAGCCCGCCTTCGTCAGCTCGCTGCGGATCTCGTCGATCTGCGCCTGGTCGCGCGTCTCGAGGCCGATCTTCAGGAAGCAGCTCGTGACGGACATGCTCGTGTCGCCGCGGTCGTGGTGCACGCTGACGACGTTGCCGCCGCACCGGCTGACGATCTCGCTGACGCCCTGCAACTGGCCGGGCTTGTCCTCGAGGGCGATCATCAGGTTCGCGTTGCGCCCGCTCATCACGAGGCCGCGCGTGATGACGCGGCTGAGGATGTTCACGTCGATGTTGCCGCCGGACACAAGGCACACGGCCTTCTTGCCCGCGATGGGCAGCTTGCCGAACATTGCCGCCGCGACGCTCACCGCGCCCGCGCCCTCGGCGATCAGCTTCTGCTTCTCGATCAGCGCCAGCACCGCCGCCGAGATCTCGTCCTCCGACACCGTCACGATGTCGTCGACATATTTCTCCACCATCTGATACGTTGTGTCGCCCGGATGCTTGACGGCGATGCCGTCCGCGAACGTGGAGACGCTGTCGAGCGTGATCTGATGGTGTTCGTGCAGGCTGTTGGCCATGCTGGGCGCGCCCGCCGCCTGAACGCCGTACACCTTGCAGTCCGGCTTGAGCGACTTGATGGCGAACGCCACGCCGCTGATGAGGCCGCCGCCGCCCACCGGGACGATCACCGCGTCCACGTCGGCCAGCTGGTCGAGGATCTCAAGGCCGATCGTGCCCTGCCCGGCGATGACCTCGTCGTCGTCGAACGGGTGGATGAACGTCGCGCCCGTCTCGTCCTGGAGCTTGAGCGCGTACTCGTACGCGTCGTCATACGCGCCATTCACGAGGCACACCTGCGCGCCCAGCTTCTTCGTGTTCTCCACCTTGCTGATGGGTGCGCCGTCCGGCATACAGATCGTGCTGGGGATGCCGCTCTTCGTCGCGGCCAGCGCCACGCCCTGCGCGTGGTTGCCCGCGCTGCACGCGACGATGCCCTTGGCCTTCTCCTCGGCCGAAAGCTGGCTGATTTTATAATACGCGCCGCGCAGCTTGAAGCTGCCGGTCACCTGCAAATTCTCGGTTTTTAAGTAGACGTTCGTGCCCGGGCACAGGTCGGGCGCCGCGATCAGGTCTGTCTTGCGCGCGACCTCCTTCAGGATGAACGCCGCGTGATAGATCTTGTCAAGCGTAACCATTTTTCCGCACTCCTCCAAACATTAAAATCAAAGAGACAGCCGCTCAGGCGGCTTGAAGCGGCGCAAAAGCCGCGGTATAATAGGGTGGAATCCAAAAGGGGAGGGAATACCCATGAAGACAAAAGAATGCGCGCTGCGCCTGCGCGGGCTGGTCGTGTTCCGCGGCCTGCTCGGCGACAGCACGGTGGGCGCGCTGTGCGCGCTGCTCGAGACGGACCGCGCCGACGAGACGGCCTTTGCGGACGCCTACGGCGCGTTTTGCGAAAAGCTGTTTGCAAAGACGGACGACTGGTCCAAGTATCTCTCGCGCTGCGTGCTTGAGCACGAGGATCTGTACATCACGCGCCTGTGCGCGAAGGGCGGCGCGCCGGATGCGCTGAAAGCGGCGCTGGACTCCGAGCTCGCGTTCCTCGGCGAGCTGTGCGCGCTCAGCGCGAAGGACGTGAAAGGGGAGAGCGGTTCGCTCGCCTTCCTGCCGGAGTGGCGCTCTGCGCCGGCCGACCTCGCGGCCGCGTACCGTGAGCGCGTCGCGAACGTCCACAAGACGGGCTACGGCATGTTCGCGCGCTGGAAGGTGTTCACCGTCAAGGACGGCGCGCTCGTTCCCGTCGCGCACCCGGACCCGCAGACGCTCGACGAGCTGCCCGGCTATGAGGCCGAGCGCGAGAAGATCGTCGCGAACACGGTCGCGCTGCTCGAGGGCCGCCCCGCCGCGAACGTGCTGCTCTACGGCGACGCGGGTACCGGCAAGTCCAGCACCGTCAAGGCCATCGCGAACCGCTTCGCGCCCGAAGGCCTGCGCCTCGTCGAGGTGAAAAAGCACCAGCTCTATCAGATCCCGCAGCTGATGGACTCGCTCGCCGCGAACCCGCTCAAGTTTATCCTGTTCATCGATGACCTCAGCTTCACCGCGAACGACGACAACTTCGCCGCGCTCAAGGCCATCCTCGAGGGCAGCGTCGGCGGGCGCAGCGGCAACATCGCCGTCTACGCCACCAGCAACCGCCGCCATCTCATCAAGGAGACGCTCTCCGACCGCGAGGGCGATGACATCCACCACGCCGACACGATGCAGGAGCTGATGAGCCTGTCGGCCCGCTTCGGCCTGACGGTCACGTTCCTGCGCCCGGACAAGGACCGCTTCGTGCACATCGTCACGGAGCTGGCCGCGCACGAGGGCGTTGACGTCCCGCGCGACGAGCTGATCGTCCGCGCCGAGGCGTTCGCCATCCGCGCGGGCGGCCGAAGCCCCCGCGTCGCGCGCCAGTTCGTCGAGCTGTGCCGCGCCGGCGTCCTGTGACCTCATGCTTCATATGAGCCCGCCCCGCAGACTGCGGGGCGGGCTTTTGCGTTGCATCTGGCTCCCCTTTGAGGGGAGCTGTCCCCAAAGGGGACTGAGGGGTGGCGGCAGAGGTTGGCCGTTCGCGCCGCCCTTCGAAGCGCTTCCGCAGCGAGGCGCAAAGGAGCGCTGCGTTTTGTTACGGCATCACGGCGCCCTGGTTCGCGCCGCTGACCATCTTGGCGTAGCGCGCCAGCCAGCCGGACTTGACGTTCGGTTCGGGCGCGACGTACGCCGCCTTGCGCGCGGCCAGCTCCTCGTCGCTGACTTCGAGCGTGATCTTCGCGTTCGGAATGTCGATGGCGATCATATCGCCCTCCTGAACGAGGCCGATCGGGCCGCCCGCCGCCGCCTCGGGCGCGACGTGGCCGATGGACGCGCCGCGCGACGCGCCGGAGAAGCGGCCGTCCGTGATGAGCGCGACCGTCTTGTCGAGCTTCATGCCCGCGAGCGCGCTTGTCGGGTTCAGCATCTCGCGCATGCCGGGGCCGCCGCGCGGTCCCTCGTAGCGGATGACGACGACGTCGCCGTCCTTGATCTTGCCCGCGTAGATGGACTCGATGGCCTCCTCCTCGCTGTTGAACACGCGAGCGGAGCCGGAGTGGCACAGCATTTCAGGCGCGACGGCGCTGCGCTTCACGACGCAGCCCTCGGGCGCGAGGTTGCCCCACAAAATCTGGATGCCGCCCGTCGGGCTGTACGGATCGTCGATGGGACTGATGGCGTTCGTATTTTTGATGTGCGCGCCGGCGATGTTCTCGCCCAGCGTCTTGCCGGTGGCGGTCAGGACGTTCAGATCGAGCAGGCCCTTCTTCGCCAGCTCCGCCTGCACGGCGGGGATGCCGCCTGCGGCCCACAGGTCCGGCATGTGCGTCGGGCCGGCCGGGGCGAGGTGGCACAGGTTCGGCACCTTCGCGCTCATCTCGTTGAACATCGCGAGGTCAAGATCGACGCCCGCCTCCTTCGCGATGGCCAGCAGGTGCAGCACGCTGTTGCTCGAGCAGCCCAGCGCCATGTCGCACGCCAGCGCGTTGCGCAGCGACGTCTCGTTCACGATGTCGCGGGACTTGATGTCGCGGCGCACCAGCTCCATTACAGCCATGCCGGCCTTCTTGCCCAGCGCCGTGCGCGCCGCGTGCACCGCGGGGATGGTGCCGTTGCCCGGCAGCGCGATGCCCACGGCCTCGCACAGGCAGTTCATGCTGTTCGCGGTGTACATGCCGCTGCAACTGCCGCAGCCGGGGCAGCAGCCGTGCTCGCACTCGTCCAGCTGCTCGGCGGTGATGAGGCCGGCCTTGTACGCGCCGACGGCCTCGAACATCTTCGACAGGCTCACTTCCTCGCCGCCGTACGTGCCGGCCATCATCGGGCCGCCGCTGCACACGACGGTCGGGATGTTCGGGCGCAGCGCGCCCATCAGCATACCGGGCACGATCTTGTCGCAGTTCGGTACGAGCACAAGGCCGTCCAGCTGGTGCGCCATCGCCATCGTCTCGACGCTGTCCGCGATCAGCTCGCGGCTCGCCAGAGAATACTTCATGCCGATGTGGCCCATCGCGATGCCGTCGCACACGCCGATGGACGGGATCAGCACCGGCGTGCCGCCCGCCATGTAGACGCCCGCCTTCACAGCCTCGGCCAGCTTGTCGAGGTGGATGTGGCCGGGGACGATCTCGCTGTGGGCACTCACGACGCCGATCAGCGGGCGGGACAGCTCCTCCTGCGTGTATCCCATTGCGTAAAACAGGCTGCGGTTCGGTGCGCGCTCCGAACCCTTTGTCACATTGTCACTGCGCATTGTTTTCACTCCCTCTTTCGGTTCCATAAAGAATCCGGCGGGCACGGGCATTCCCGCACCCGCCGGTGTCCGTTCAGGTTCTTATTTCTTCAGCCAGGACATCATGTTGCGCAGCTCGGCGCCCACCTTCTCGACGGGGTGCTCGGCCTCGCGGCGGCGTGTGGCGAGGAACTTCGCGCGGCGGCCGCTGCTCATCTCCTGCATGAACTCGCTGGCGAACGTGCCGTCCTGGATCTCCGTCAGAACGCGCTTCATCTCGGCGCGGGTCTCGTCGGTGATCAGGCGCTTGCCGGTGCGGTAGTCGCCGTACTCAGCGGTGTTCGAAATGGAATAACGCATCTTGCCGAAGCCGCCCTGGTTGATGAGGTCGACGATCAGCTTCATCTCGTGGATGCACTCGAAGTACGCCATCTCCGGCTCGTAGCCCGCAGCCACCAGCGTGTCGAAGCCGGCGTGCATCAGCTCGCACACGCCGCCGCACAGAACGGCCTGCTCGCCGAACAGGTCGGTCTCGGTCTCTTCGCGGAAGCTCGTCTCCAGAATGCCCGCGCGGCCGGCGCCGATGCCGCAGGCGTACGCCAGCGCGTAGTCCTTCGCGCGGCCGCTGTAGTCCTGCGCGATGGCGATCAGGCTGGGAACGCCCTTGCCCTCGACGTACTGGCTGCGGACCGTGTGGCCCGGCCCCTTCGGGGCGATCATGATGACGTCGATGTTCGACGCGGGCTTGACGAAGTTGAAGTGAATGTTGAAGCCGTGCGCCCAGCACAGGACGTCGCCTTCCTTCATGTACGGAGCGACCTGCTCGTTGTAAATGTCGGCGGCCAGCTCGTCGGGCACGAGCATCATCACGAGGTCGCCCGCCTTCGCGGCCTCTTCGATCTCCATCACTTTGAAGTTCGGGCACTTCTCGGCAAACGCCGCGGCCTTGTTCCAGTGGCCGCTGCCTTTGCGCAGGCCGACAACGACGTTCACGCCGCTCTCGGCGAGGTTCATCGAGTGGGCGTGGCCCTGGCTGCCGAAGCCGATGACGGCAACGGTCTTGCCGTCGAGCAGGCCGAGGTTGCAGTCGGTGTCATAGTACTTTTTGATCATGGGGAACACAACTCCTTTATACTTATTTATATATCGTCCCGTTCGGCGTTGGACGGACGGGCGTGATGCGATGAATGTCAGCTGAGGTTTTCGCTCAGACCGCCTCGCTCGATCGCGGTGATGCCGGTGCGGCACATCTCGAGGATCTCAAAGCCGTCCATCATTTTGAGGAACGCATCGATCTTGTCCGGCTCGCCCGTCAGCTCAAACACCATGCTGGTGGGGGACAGGTCGATGATCTTCGCCTTGTAGATGCCGCCGATCTCGCGCAGCTCGCTGCGGTTCGCCGAATCCGCGGCCACCTTCAGCAGCAGCAGCTCGCGGTACAGGCTGTTCGCAGAGTTCAGCACAAAGATTTTCTTCGTCTCCTCCAGACGGGCCGTCTGCAAAATGATCTGCTGCAACACCTTCTCGTCGTCGTTCACGACGATCGTGATGCGCGACACATCAGGCTTGTCGGTGGCCGACACTGTCAGGCTGTCGATGTTGAAGCCGCGGCGGCCGAACAGGCTGGAGATGCGCGTCAGTACGCCGGAGTGGTTGTCGACAATGATGCTGATGACTTCCTTTGCCATTGCGCTCGTCTCCTTTCTTTAAGACATCATGATATCTTCGACGTTGCCCGCGGCCGGGATCATCGGCAGGACTTTTTCGTCCTTGTCGATGACGCATTCGATCCACGCGGGCTTCTTCGAGGCCAGCGCCTCGGTGAACGCGGCGCGGAACTCCTCGACCGTCTCGCAGTGATAACCCTTGAGCCCGAAGCCCTCGGCTACCTTGACATAGTTCGTCTGGCGGTGCGGGTCGGTGCTCGAGTAGCGCTTGCCGTAGAACGCCGTCTGCCACTGGCGCACCATGCCGAGCACCTGATTGTTGAAGATGACCGTGATGACCGGCAGATCGTAGCTCACGGCGGTGCACGCCTCGTTCATGTTCATGTGGAACGAGCCGTCGCCCGTCATCATCACAACGGTCTGGTCGCGGCCGAGCGCCGCCTGCGCGCCGAGCGCAGCGCCGTAGCCGAAGCCCATCGTGCCGAGGCCGCCGCTCGTCAGGAACTTGCGGTCCTTCACGTGCTGGACGTACTGGCAAGCCCACATCTGATGCTGGCCGACGTCCGTCACATAGACGGCCTCGGGGCCCGCCAGCTCGCAGCACGCGCCGATGACCTGGTGCGGCATCAGCCGGTCGGTGCGGTCCTTCGGGTGGTAGTCGATGGATTTCCAGCTCTGCAATTGGCGCATCCACTCGGGGTGGACGGTCGGCTGGATGTGCGGCAAAAGCGCCTTCAGAACGACCGCGGCGTCGCCCACGACGCTGCAATCCACGTCGACGTTCTTGCCGATCTCGGACGCGTCGATGTCAAATTGGATGCGGACGGCGTTCTTCGCGAACGAGCCGGGATCGAGCGCCACACGGTCGGAGAAGCGCGTGCCGATGGCGATCAGCACGTCGGCCTGGCTCGCGGCCTTGTTCGTTGTGTAGCTGCCGTGCATCCCGAGAAGTCCGAGGTTCAGCGGGTCGCCGTAGCCCAGAACGCCCGCCGCCATCAGCGTGTACGTGGCGGGGATCTGCGCCTTGTGCGACAACTCGCGCAGAAGGTCGCCCGCGCCGGACGCGCTCACGCCGCCGCCGAAGTAGAGCAGCGGGCGCGACGCGCTGTTGATGAGCTGCGCCGCGTGCAGCACGGCCGCCTGATCGTACGACTCCATCGCCTCCACGTGCACGGGAGGCTCCGGCGTGTATTCCGCCAGCGCGCCCGTCACGTCCTTCGGGATGTCCACGAGCACAGGCCCCTTGCGGCCCGTCTGCGCGATGCGGAACGCCTCGCGCAGCGTGTGCGCCAGATCCTCAACGCGGCGGACGACAAAGTTGTGCTTCGTGATCGGCATCGTGATGCCGGTGATGTACACCTCCTGGAAGCTGTCGCGGCCGATCAGGCTCGTGCCGACGTTGCCCGTGATGGCCACCATCGGCACGCTGTCCATGTACGCGGTGGCGATGCCCGTCACAAGGTTCGTCGCGCCCGGGCCGCTCGTCGCCAGCACGACGCCCGTCTTGCCCGTGGCGCGGGCGTAGCCGTCCGCCGCGTGCGCGGCGCCCTGCTCGTGCGCCGTCATGATGTGCGTGATCCTGTCGCGCGCCTTGTAGAGCGCGTCGTACAGATTCAGCACGGCGCCGCCGGGATAGCCGAACATCGTGTCGACACCCTGCTCCAGCAGCACCTGCACGAAAATATCCGCACCGGTCAGTTTCATAACTCTCTCCCTCACTTTACTTGATATTCGCAGCCTCCACGATAAAAAAAACAGCCTTCGTCTCCCTTTTGAAAGAGACAAAGGCTGTGAAAGCTCTCTGCGGTACCACTCTTCTTGCCGCCCGAAAGGCGGCCGCTCCGCGGGGGCTGCGACCCCCTGCACGATAACGGGTGCGCCGTCCGCACCTAATCCGCCTCAGGAGGCGTTTCAGCCGGCCGCTCCGGGATGAGTTCATCCGCGCGCGTGACTTACCGCCGTTTCACCATGCGGGCGGCTCTCTGAAAGCAGAGGCGTCGGACTACTTGTTCCCATCAGTGCGTTTGTTTGATAATTTACCCCCAATTATACTAAAGCGCCGCCCGGAAGTCAAGAGCGGACAATCCGGGATAACCGCATATTTTCTTCTTGGAAAATCAGAATATTTTGTATAAAACGACAAATTTGCGCCAAACGTGTCCGCCGTGCGCGGAAATGTGCTCTCCATAAAAGGTATGCCGCGCGCCCGCGCGGCGCGCCGGCTTACCTATAAAGCAGCATCAGGCCTGAGCGCCCGTCCGCGCCGTCCGCGCGCGCGGGCCGTTTGCATTTCCTGTGCGTTTTTCCTATGCAGCAGGAGAAAAATGTGATATACTATTGTGAACACCGCCGCATTTTCAGCTGCGGGAAGGAGGATTTTTTATGTGGTTTGATGAAAGCGTATTGTATCAAATCTATCCGCTCGGCCTGTGCGGCGCGCCCGAATACAACGACGGCGTGTGCACACCGCGCATCCGCGCGCTGACGGAGTGGATGCCGTATCTTGCGAAGCTCGGCATGAAGGGCGTGCTGTTCAACCCGCTGTTCGAGTCCGACCGGCACGGCTATGATACGCGCGATTACCTGACGGTGGACTGCCGTCTCGGCACAAACGACGATTTCGCCGCCGTCTGCGGCGCCGCGCACGAAAACGGACTGCGCGTGATCCTCGACGGCGTGTTCAACCACGTCGGGCGCGGCTTCTGGGCGTTCCAGGACGTGGTGCAAAAACGCGAGGCCAGCCCCTACCGCGACTGGTTCCACATCAACTTCGGCGGCAACTCCAATTACAACGACGGCCTGTGGTACGAGGGCTGGGAGGGTCACTACGAGCTTGTCAAGCTGAACCTGCGCAACAACGACGTCGTGGAATACCTCTTTGAATGCATCCGCAAGTGGGTGGAGTGGTTTGACATCGACGGCCTGCGTCTCGACGTCGCGTATTGCCTCGACGAGAACTTTTTGCGCCGCCTGCGCGTGTTCACCACCGCGCTCAAGCCCGATTTCGTTCTGATTGGAGAGATGCTGCACGGCGACTACAACCGCCTCGTCAACGACGCGATGCTGCACTCGTGCACGAACTACGAGTGCTACAAGGGTCTGTACTCGGCGTTCAACAGCGGCAATTTGTTCGAGATCGGCCACAGCCTGCAACGCCAGTTCGGGCCGGAGCCGTGGACGCTCTACAAGGGCAAGCATCTGATGAGCTTTGCCGACAACCACGACGTCACGCGCATCGCGACGATCCTCGCCGACAAGCGCCACATCTTCCCGCTGTACGGCCTGCTGTTCGGAATGCCGGGTGTGCCGTGCGTCTACTACGGCAGCGAGTGGGGCGCGGAGGGCGACAAGCACCACGGCGACGCCGCGCTGCGCGCCGCGTTCGGCGAGCCCGTGGAGAACGAGCTGTCCGCGTGGGTCGCGGCGCTGGCGAAGGCGCGCGCGAGCAGCCCCGCGCTGTGCAGCGGCAGTTACCGCACGGTGCTTCTGACGAGCTATCAGTATATCTTCGAGCGCGAGCTCGACAGCGAGCGTGTGCTCGTCGCCATCAACGCCGCGGCCGAGCCGTACGTCGCGCACTTCAACGCCAACGCGGGCCGCGCGACGGACCTCATCACCGGCAATTTGCACGACTTCGGCGGCGGCAGCGAGCTTGCGCCGTACTCCGCCGCGTTCTGGCGCACGGAGTAAAGCGCAGTAAGGAGAGACGGTCATGCGGTTCATCCGAAAATTCTTTGCCGGACGCATCTTCATCACGGCTGTTCTGCTGCTTTTGCAGATCGCGTGGACGACGCGGTTTTTCCTGCGCCTGTCCGCGTCGAGCGTGGCGATCAACACGATTCTCGGCGTGGTGGCTGTGCTGCTGGTCGTCTACCTCATCGGCAGCGACACGCAGCCCGCCTACCGCATCGTCTGGATCGTGTTCATCATGGCGCTGCCCATTCTGGGCGGGCTGCTGTACCTCTTCATCGGCATCAACTGGACGCCGCACCGCCTGCGGCGGCTCATCGGGCGGGGGCACGACGCCCTGCGCCCGGAGCTCGCGGCGTCCGGCGTGCCGGATCACGCGTGCGGTTCACCGCGTCTGGCCGCGCGCAGCCGGTATATCCGCACGCTGACGGATTATCCCCTGTACGCAAACACCGATGTGAAATACTATCCCGTCGGCGAGGAGATGTTCGCCGACATGCTGGAGACGGTGCGCGGCGCAAAGCGGTTCATCTTTCTGGAGTACTTCATCATCGCGCCGGGAAAGATGTGGGACGAGCTGTACGCCGTGCTGCGCGAAAAGGCGGCGCGGGGCGTGGAGGTACGCCTCATCGTCGACGACATGGGCAGCCTGTTCCTGCTGCCGGATGATTTTGTCCGCACGCTCGAGCGCGACGGCATCCGGTGCCTGCGCTTCAACCCGTTCGTGCCGCTGCTGTCCGTCGTGATGAACAACCGCGACCACCGCAAGATCCTCGTCGTGGACGGGCACACCGCGTTCAACGGCGGCATCAATTTGTCCGACGAATACATCAACCACACGCATCCGTTCGGCCACTGGAAGGACACGGGCGTGCGGCTGCGCGGCGACGCCGTGCGCAGCTTCACGGCGATGTTTCTCGAGCTGTGGCAGTCCGAGAAGAACGAGGCGGTCTCGCTTGCACCGTACGGGCCGGACGCGCCCGCGCCGCCTTCTCCGGGCTTCGTGCAGCCGTTCGGCGATTCCCCGCTCGATCACGAGCCCGTCTCCGCGGGCGTCTACATCGACATTCTCGCCGCGGCGGCGGACTACGTCTACATCATGACGCCGTACCTCATCATCGACGACGTCATGCGCGAGGCGCTCACAGCCGCGGCCAAACGCGGCGTCGACGTGCGCATCCTCACGCCCGGCATTCCGGACAAAAAGCTCGTGTATCGCCTCACGCGGTCGCACTACCGGCCTCTGCTGGCGGCGGGCGTGCGCATCTTCGAGTACACGCCGGGCTTCGTGCACGCCAAGAGCTTCGTCTCGGACGACGTGTGCGCGGTCGTCGGCACGATCAACCTCGACTACCGCAGCCTGTTTCTGCACTTTGAGTGCGGCACGTACTTTGAATACGCGCCCGCCGTCGCCGGCGTGCGCGACGACACGCTCGCAGCCATGGCCGCCGGGCGCGAGGTGCACATGGCCGATCACCGCCCCGGCTTTTTCGGCGGCCTGCTCGACGCGCTGCTGCGCATCGTCGCGCCGCTGTTCTGAGGAAAAAATATGGATGGCTTGTTTGAAATTGTGTTGGAGATCCTTGTGGAGGGCGCGGCGGAGGCGGCCGGCTCGAAAAAGGTCCCGCTCCCCGCGCGCATCGCGCTGGGAGCGGCGCTCGTGCTGTTCTTTTACGGCATCGCCGCGCTGGTCCTGTGGTGCGGCGTGGACACCGGGAACACGGCGCTGGCGCTTCTGGGCGCGGCGCTGTTCGCGGGCTTTACGCTGCTGGCCGCCGTCAAGGTGCGCGGGTTCCGCCGGCGCGGCAGAAAATAGCGCGGCGCGGGCTGTTTCTTCATGCGGCGCTCAGCGCCGCATGTTTTTTTGTCCGGGGCTTGACAACAGAGGTCGCAAATGGTATAGTATGTATGGAGTTAGCAGTTGCTAACCAATTGATACATTCCATTGCCATCTCCTCACAGTTTTGTGTTTACGCTCCTCATGACGTGAAAATTGCTCCTTTCACGCGCAAGAACTCCCCGCCGGGACGGCGGGGAGTTTTTGTTTGGAGCCGCGAGGAGAATATGATATACTGGTATCAGGAATCCAACCGGAAAGGGGAGCGCGACATGAAAGTCACATTCATCGGCGCAACGCATGAAGTCACCGGAAGCTGCACGCTGGTCGAGGTGGGCCACACCGCCTTTCTGGTCGACTGCGGCATGGAGCAGGGCGCCGACCGCTTTGAAAATATCGACATTCCCGTCCCGCCGTCCGAACTCGCGTTCGTGCTGCTGACGCACGCGCACATCGACCACTCCGGCCACTTGCCGCTGCTCTACAAAAACGGCTTCCGGGGCGCGGTCTATGCCACGGAGTCCACGTGCAGCCTGTGCGAGATCATGCTGCGCGATTCCGCGCACATTCAGGAGAGCGAGGCCGAGTGGGCGAACCGCAAGGCCCAGCGCGCCGGGCGCGCCGGGGTCGAACCGCTGTACACGGTGGCGGACGCCGAGGGCGTGCTGATGCGCTTCCGGCCCTGCGCGTACGACGAGGTGATCCGCGTCGCCGAGGGCGCCGCGGTGCGCTTCACGGACATCGGCCACCTGCTCGGCTCCGCGGCCGTCGAGGTCTGGCTCACGGAAGGGGACGCCTGCCGGAAGATCGTCTTCAGCGGCGACGTGGGCAACACGAACCAGCCGATCATCAAAGACCCGCAGCGCGTCCGGGAGGCGGACTATCTCGTCATTGAATCGACATACGGCACGCGCACGCACGACAAGGTCCCCGACGTCGCGGCACAGCTTGCGGGCGTGCTGCAAATGACGTTCGACCGCGGCGGCACCGTCGTCATCCCGTCGTTCGCCGTCGGCCGCACGCAGGAGATGCTGTACTTCATCCGTGAGATCAAGGAACAAGGCCTCGTGACCGGCCACGACGGCTTTTCCGTCTACGTCGACAGCCCGCTCGCGAACGAGGCCACGGGCGTCTTCATGCAGTGCCCCACGCAGGCGCTCGACGACGAGGCGCGCGCGCTCGTGGAGCGCGGCGTCAACCCGCTGTGGTTCGAGGGCCTGAAGATGAGCGTCACAAAGGAGGACTCGCAGGCCATCAACTTCGACCGCGCGCCGAAGGTCATTTTGTCCGCCAGCGGCATGTGCGACGCGGGCCGCGTGCGCCATCACCTCAAGCACAATCTCTGGCACCGCGAGAACACGATCCTGTTCGTCGGCTATCAGGCCGAGGGCACGCTCGGCCGCTCGCTCGTCGACGGTGCGAAGCGCGTGAGCATTTTCGAGGAGGACATCGCCGTCAACGCCGAGATCCGCGTGCTGCCCGGCACGAGCGGCCACGCCGACCGCGGCGGGCTGCTGCGCTGGCTGCACGGCATTGACCCGCGCCCCGCGCAGGTGTTCGTCAATCATGGCGACGACGAATCATGCACTGAGTTTGCCGCCCGCCTGCGCGACGAGGGCTACGAGGCGATGGCTCCGTACAGCGGCACGGTGTACGACCTCGCCGAGGGACGCTTCCTCGACGTGACGCAGGCCGTGCGTTCGCGCGAGGCATCCACCGGCGCGCGCGATCCGCGCGCCGCCGCGGCGCTCACCGCGCTGCAGGACGCCGTGCGCCGCCTGACGAAGCTCGCCGCGAACGCCGCGGGCCGTCCCAACAAAGAGCTTCGGCGTATGACGGCGCAGGCCGAAAAGCTGTACGAAGAGTGGAGCGAGGACCGGCTGTAAGGGGGAGAGCGGTGTGAAGCATGTTTTTATTGTCAATCCCGTCTCCGGCAAGGCGGACGCGAGCAAATTTCTGATCCCGCGGCTGGAGGCCGCCGCGCGGGACGAGGGCGTGGAATTCGCCGTTGAGGGCACGCGGCACAAGGGCCACGCGGCCGAGATGGCGCAGCAGTACGCGGCGCGCGGCGGCGCACGGCTCTACGCGTGCGGCGGCGACGGCACGCTCAACGAGGTGTTCGCGGGCGTGCAGCGCTCTGGCTGCGAGGCGGAGATCGCGAGCGTCCCGTGCGGTTCGGGCAACGACTATGTGCGCACGTTCGGCACGCTGGAGGATTTCCTCGACCTCGCCGGGAACCTCCGCGGCACGGCGGTCCCGGTCGACCTCGTGCAGACGGAGCAGGGCGTCTGCGCCGCGCTGTGTTCGGTGGGCATCGACGCCGAGGTGGCCTACAATATCCCGAAGTACCGGCGCGTGCCGCTGTGCGGCGGCCAGATGGCGTATAACCTGTCCATTGCCGAGCGCCTGCTGCGCCCCATCGGCCGCCGACTGAGCATCGACGCGGACGGCGAGAGGTTCGAAGATGAGTTTCTCATCGCCGCCGTGTGCAACGGAAAATCTTATGGCGGCGGCTATCTCGCCTCGCCGGAGGCCAACGCGGGCGACGGCCTGCTGGAGCTTGTTCTTGTCAGAAAGATCAGCCGTCTGCGAATCGCGGGCGTGCTCGGCATTTACAAGGAGGGCCGCCACATCCGCGGCGGACAGGTCATCGAATCACTGCGCGACATCATGACGTACCGCCGCGTGAAGCGCGTCAATATCCGCCCGTCGGACGGCGGCAGCGTCATCGTCAACATCGACGGAGAGTGCGGTCCCGCTCCGGGCCTGAGCGCGCGGGTGCTGCCGGGCGCGGCGCGCTTTGTGCTTCCGCAGGTGCTCTACCGCGCAAAAATGGGCGAAAATCTGTGAAAAACGCGCTTTGACAGCCACATTGTCAATGTTCACAAAAAATTTTTATTTTATCCTCTTGATTTTTTTGAGAAATGGGTTACAATATACTTAGCACTCGGGAACAATGAGTGCTAAATCAAATGCTTCCGCAATACAATATTTCTTAGGGGGAAATAATGATGAATATTAAGCCTCTTGCCGACCGTGTGGTCATCAAGAACCTCGAAGCCGAGGAGAAGACGAAGAGCGGCATCATCCTGACGGGCGCCGCCAAGGAGAAGCCCCAGGTGTGCGAGGTCGTCGCAGTCGGCCCCGGCGGCATGGTGGACGGCCATGACGTCACGATGACCGTCAAGGTCGGCGACAAGGTGCTCATCGCGAAGTACGCGGGCACCGAGGTCAAGGTGGACGGCGAGGAATGCGTCATCGTCCGCCAGTCCGATATTCTCGCGATCGTGGAGTGAGCGCACGCCGCCGCTTCGCATACCAATTGATTGATTGAAAAGGAGATTTTGCTACTATGGCCAAACAGCTGAAAAACGGTGAAGAGGCGCGCAAGGCGCTGTGCACCGGTATTGACAAACTCGCGGATACCGTCAAAATCACCCTTGGTCCGAAGGGCCGCAACGTCGTGCTCGGCAAGAAGTTCGGCGCGCCCGTCATCACGAACGACGGCGTGACGATCGCGAAGGAGATCGAGCTGAAGGACGCGTTCGAGAACATGGGCGCGCAGCTCGTGCGCGAGGTCGCCACGAAGACGAACGACGCCGCGGGCGACGGCACCACGACGGCCACCGTGCTGGCGCAGGCGCTCGTGTCCGAGGGCATGAAGAACGTCGCGGCCGGCGCGAACCCGATGGACATCCGCCGCGGCATGAACAAGGCCGTCAAGGCCGCTGTCGGCGCGTTTGCCGCCAACAGCAAGAAGATGTCCGGCCCCGCCGACATCGCGCGCGTCGCGACGGTCTCTGCCGGCGACGAGACGGTCGGCACGCTGATCGCCGAGGCGATGGAGAAGGTCTCCGCCGACGGCGTCATCACCATCGAGGAGAGCAAGACCGCCGAGACGTATTCCGAGGTCGTCAAGGGCATGCAGTTTGACCGCGGCTATATCACTCCGTATATGGTCACCGACACCGAGCGCATGGAGGCTGTCCTCGACGACGCCTACCTGCTCATCACCGATAAGAAGATCAGCGTCATTCAGGAGATCCTGCCGCTGCTCGAGCAGATCGTCCAGTCCGGCAAGAAGCTCGTCATCGTCGCCGAGGACGTCGAGGGCGAGGCGCTGTCCACGCTGATCGTCAACCGCCTGCGCGGCACGTTCACCGTCGTGGCCGTCAAGGCCCCGGGCTTCGGCGACCGCCGCAAGGAGATGCTTCAGGACATCGCCATCCTCACCGGCGGCACGGTCGTCAGCGAGGAGCTGGGCTATGAGCTGAAGGACGCGTCGATGGAGATGCTCGGCCGCGCCCGTCAGGTCAAGGTCACGAAGGAGAACACCACCATCGTCGACGGCATGGGCGATAAGGAAGCCATTGCGAACCGCATCGCGCAGATCCGCGCGCAGATGGAAGTCACCACCAGCGACTTCGACAAGGAGAAGCTGCAGGAGCGCCTCGCGAAGCTGTCCGGCGGCGTGGCCGTCATCAAAGTCGGCGCCGCGACGGAAGTCGAGATGAAGGACAAGAAGCTGCGCATTGAGGACGCGCTGAACGCTGCGAAGGCCGCCGTTGAGGAAGGCATCATCGCGGGCGGCGGCACCGCTCCCATCAACGCCATCCCGGCCGTCACGAAGGTTGTCGACGAGCTCGAGGGCGACGAGCGCACGGGCGCGTGTATCGTCCGCAAGGCTTTGGAGGCCCCGCTGCGCCAGATCGCCGCGAACGCCGGCCTCGAGGGCAGCGTCATCATCGACAAGATCCTCTCTTCCGGCGAGGTCAACTACGGCTTCGACGCGCAGAAGGAAGTCTACGGCGACATGATCGCCGCCGGCATCGTCGACCCGACGAAGGTAACGCGCTCCGCTCTGGAGAACGCCGCCAGCGTCGCCGCGATGGTGCTCACCACCGAGAGCCTCGTCGCCGACGAGCCGGAGGACCCGGCCGCCGCGGCGGCTGCCAACGCCGCAATGGCCGGCGGCATGGGCGGCATGTATTGATCGCTCCCATACAAACAACGCTGCAAACGGCGTCCGCTTCCCGGCGGACGCCGTTTCTTGTGCATCGAAAACCACTCGCTAGGCGAGTGGTTCCAAAGAAGACTTATGTCGATCATGAAGAAATAAAAACTCCCTTTGCTA
>CALXIU010000225.1 GCA_944388415.1 uncultured Ruthenibacterium sp.
CTGACGCACCGGGATTATCTCGGCGCGCTAATGGGATTGCGCATTGCGCGCGAGTGCATCGGAGATATCCTGTGCGGCGAGGCGGGCGCGCAGCTTGTCGTGCTGCAAACGGTTGCGCGCCTTGTCATGGATGAACTGCGCGAGGTCGGCCGCGTGCACGTGCGCGTGTCCGAAACGGACGAGATCGTCCCGCCTGCGGAGAATGAGAGGAAAAGCTGTACCGTTACGCTCGCGTCGCTGCGTCTCGATGCACTTTTGGCTGCGATGCTGCACACCGGCCGCGCACAGGCCGCCCGGCTCATCGGCGCGGGCGCGGTGATGGTCAATCATGTGCCGAAGACGAGCCCGAGCGAGGCGGTGTATGAGGGCGATGTCTTTTCCGTCCGCGGCCACGGAAAATATGAATTGATTCAGGTTGGGGCGAAAAGCCGCAAGGACCGGATTTTTGTCACGTTTACAGAGTTTTAACGGGGGGTATTTTCTTTGATTACGGCTCAGGATATCCACAACGTCACATTTGAGAAGGCCCTGCGCGGCTATCGGATGGACGAGGTCGACTCGTTTCTCTCCAAGCTCGCCGATCAGATCGACGCGCTGACAAAGGAGAAGGCGGATCTCGAGAAGAAGATGTACATTCTCGCGGAGAAGGTCGACCAGTACCGCAAGGACGAGGAGACGCTCAAGACGGCGCTGCTCAACGCGCAGCGCCTCGGCGAGACGGTCGTCTATGAGGCCAAGCAGAAAGCCGAGACGATCCTGTACGATGCGAACAGCAAGGCGAGCCAGGCGAAGGAGGAAGCGGCCGAGCAGGTCGCCATCGAGGAGCGCGCACTCGCGGAGATGAAGCGTCAGGTCGCTCACTTCAAAAACGACATTCTCAACCTCTACAAGCAGCACATTGAGTCCCTCAGCGCCATCCCCGGCGCGGAGGATCACGCGGCGCGCAAAAAGGAGGAGGAACCCGTGGCTGCGGTGCAGCCCGACCAGCCGGTCGAGGCCGAGGCGTTTGATCTTCCCGCCGCGCCTGAAAGCCTCGATCTGCCTGCGCAGCCCGAGGAGGAGCCTGCTCCTGTTCAGGACACGCTTCCCGCGGAGCCGAAGCCTGTCGAGACGTCCACCCGCGCGGCGCGCCGCAAGACGATGGAGGCCAACGACGAGCTCTTCGACCAGTATCAGGGGATCCATTTTGATGATTGATAAAATCAGCGGCTCTGCGCGCCGCCGCGCCCTCACGCTTGCGGCGGCTGCGCTGATCGTCGCGTTCGACCAACTGACGAAATATCTCGCCACGGCGTTTCTCGCGCCTGTCGGTTCGGCGCCGTTCATTCCGTACGTGATGGAACTGCGGTATGTGCTGAACAACGGCGTGGCTTTCAGTATGCTCGCGGGGAAGCGGTGGATGCTCGTCGCGCTCACGGGTGCGGCGCTGTGCGCGCTGTGCGTTTATCTGATGTGCAGGCGTCCGCGCACACGCATGGACTGGCTGGAGTACGTCTCTTGGGTGATGGTGCTCGGCGGCGGCGCCGGCAATCTCATCGACCGCGTGCGCACCGGTTACGTGGTCGATTTTTTCGCGACCACATTTGTGGATTTCGCCGTGTTCAACGTGGCCGACTGCTTCATCACTGTTGGCATCGCCCTGCTGATCCTCAGCCTTCTGTGCTCGTTCCGGCAGCAAGAGACGGCCGAGCAGAAGCCGGAGACAGCCGGAGAGACGGCAGAGGCAGATCATGGCGGCGAGGATTGAGGCTGTCGTCTCGCCAGCGGAGGCGGGAATGCGGGCTGACGCGTTCGCTGCCGCGCACTGCGAGACGCTCACGCGATCCGCGCTCAGCCGTCTGATCGAGGAAGGCTGCGCGACATGCAACGGGAAGCCTGTGACAAAGAGCGCCCGGCTCGCGGCGGGCGACACGTTTGCGCTGCAACTGCCCGAGCTGCGGGAAGCCGCGCCTGAGCCGCAGGACATCCCGATCGAGATCGTCTACGAGGACGACTCCGTCGTTGTCGTCAACAAACCCAAGGGCATGGTGGTGCATCCCGCGCCGGGCAATCCGGACGGGACGCTCGTCAACGCGCTGCTCTACCACTGCCGCGGGCGGCTCTCCGGCATCAACGGTGAGCTGCGGCCCGGCATCGTGCACCGCATCGACAAGGACACCAGTGGTCTTCTGGTCGTCGCGAAGGACAACGCCGCGCACGCGGCGCTGGCACAGCAGTTTGCCGTGCACAGCATCACGCGCGAATACCAAACCGTGGTCCACGGCGGTTTCTCTGCGGACGAGGGCTTTGTGGAAAAGCCTGTCGGCCGCCACCCGGTCGACCGCAAGCGCATGGCGGTCACGGAGCGCGGCGGAAAATACGCCTATACCGCCTATCGCGTGCTGGCGCGCTATCGGGGCTTCACGCACCTTGCCTGCACGCTGCGCACAGGGCGCACGCACCAGATCCGCGTGCACATGGCTTCGATCGGCCACCCCTGCGCGGGCGACCCTGTCTACGGGCCCAGAAACGGCGTCGCGTCGCTGCACGGTCAGTGCCTGCACGCCAAGCGGCTGGGCTTTGTGCATCCGGCCACCGGACAGTATGTGGAATTTGATTCCGGACTGCCGGACTATTTCCGGACCTTTCTCGAAACTCTTCAAAAGGATTTGTAGCTTATGGGGCGATCTCTTCGGGATTTTCTTGTGGTGTGTGATATGGACAACACCCTTCTGACGGCAGAGACGGGGATCCCGTCGTGCAATCTGGAGACGGTGAAACTGTTTTGCGCCCTTGGCGGCCGCTTCACGATCGCGTCCGGCCGGACGTCGGATTCTGTCGGCCGCTATCTGAGCGAGCTTCCGCTCACCGCGCCCGCCATCACATACGGCGGCGGCGTGCTGTACGATTTCGCCCGGAAAATGCCCATTTCCGTCAAGACGCTGCCCCGCGCCGCGGCGCGCCACGCGCTCAACGACATCCGCAGGCGCTTCCCCGGCATCGGTGTGGAGATCATGGCAAACAATGGCCGCATCTATGTCGTCCGGGCAAACGAGTACACGCATCATCACACGCTGTACGAAAAACTGCGCTATGTCGTCAGCGATTTTGAAGACGTGCCCAGCGAGTGGAACAAAGTGCTCTTCGCGGCCGATCCCGACACGATCAGCGCCGTGGAAGAGTATATGCGCTACCGCGAATACCCGGGCGTATATTTCGTTTCGACCAACACGGTCTATTTCGAGATCATGCCCGAGAACGTCACGAAGGCCAGCGGGCTTCGTGACTTGTGCGGGCACTTGTCGATCCCGATCGAGAACACGATCGCCATCGGGGACTACTACAACGACATTGACATCATGCGGGCGGCCGGATATTCCGTCGCGGTCGCCAACGCCCCGCCCGGCGTGCAGGCCGAGGCGGATGAGGTCACGGGCGCGTGCCTCGACGGCGGCGTCGCGCAGTTTCTTTACAAGCTCATCGGAAAATACTCATAAATGGTATCAGGAGGCCAAAGAATGGACAAAGCACAGAAAAAACACCTGCAGCTGTTTGCCAATCATGTGCGTCAGGGCGTGATCGAGGGCACATATCACGCGAAGGCCGGCCATCCCGGCGGCTCGCTGTCGATCGCCGATACGCTGGCATATCTCTATGAAACGGAGATGTGCGTCGATCCCGCCAATCCCGCGTGGCCGCAGCGCGACCGTCTGGTCCTCTCCAAGGGCCACGCGTGCCCGGCGCTGTACGCCGCCCTCGCTGAAAAGGGCTTTTTCGACAAGAGCGAACTTCTGAAGCTGCGCCACATCGGCGCGATGCTGCAAGGCCATCCCGACATGAAGAACATCCCGGGGATCGACATGAGCACCGGCTCGCTCGGCCAGGGCATCAGCGCCGCGTGCGGCATGGCGCTCAGTGCCAAGGTCTCGGGCGACGCGTTCCGTGTGTTCGCCATTCTGGGCGACGGCGAGATCCAGGAGGGCCAGGTCTGGGAGGCGGCCATGTTCGCCGCGCACCATCACCTCGACAACCTCGTCGCCATCGTCGACAACAACAACCTTCAG
Organism: uncultured Ruthenibacterium sp.; assembly: GCA_944388415.1. Taxonomy (GTDB): domain Bacteria; phylum Bacillota; class Clostridia; order Oscillospirales; family Ruminococcaceae; genus Ruthenibacterium. The sequence continues at coordinate 4,044 of CALXIU010000225.1, forward strand.
ATCGACGGCGAGGTCGGCAAGGTCTGCTCGCCGTACCCCATCGACGAGAAATTTCGTGCCTTCGGCTGGGACGTCATCGTAATGGACGACGCGCACGACTTCGACAAGATCGAAGCCGCGTTTACCGAGGCGCGCGCGCTGAGCGGTCGCCCTGTCGTCATCATTCAGACGAGCGTCAAGGGCAAGGGCGTCTCCTACATGGAGAACGTGGCCGACTGGCACGGCAAGGCCCCGGGCAAAGAGCTATACGAACAGGCGATGGCGCAGCTGCGCGAAGAAGAACGAAAGCTGGAGGAAGAATAAATGGCAGACGTGAAACGCATTGCAACCCGTGAGAGCTACGGCGCGGCGCTGGTCGAACTCGGCCGCCGCGACGAGAGCGTCGTCGTGCTGGACGCGGATCTCGCCGCCTCCACCAAGACGGGCATGTTTCAGAAGGAATTCCCGGACCGTCACTTTGACTGCGGCATCGCCGAGGCCAATATGATGAGCATTGCCGCCGGCCTCGCCGCGGCGGGCAAAAAGCCGTTCGCCTCGAGCTTCGCGATGTTTGCGGCCGGCCGTGCGTACGAGCAGGTGCGCAACTCCATCGGCTACCCGCACCTCAATGTCAAGATCGGCGCCACGCACGCGGGCATCTCCGTCGGCGAGGACGGCGCCACCCATCAGTGCAACGAGGACATCGCGCTGATGCGCTCGATCCCCGGCATGGTCGTCATCAACCCGGCGGACGCCGTCGAGGCGCGCGCCGCGGTGCTGGCCGCCGCCGAGTACGACGGCCCGGTCTATTTGCGCTTCGGCCGCCTCGGCGTGCCCGTGCTGTTCGACGAGGCCACGTACAAATTCGAGTGGGGCAAGATCGTCACGCTGCGCGAGGGCAGCGACGTCACCATCGCCGCCACCGGCCTGATGGTCGAGCGCGCATTGCAGGCCGCCGACATGCTGGCCGCGGAGGGCGTCAGCGCCCGCGTGCTCGATGTGCACACGATCAAGCCCATCGACACTGAGACGCTTCTGCGCGCCGCGTCCGAGACACGCGGCATCGTCACCGCCGAGGAACACGGCGTCATCGGCGGGCTCTACAGCGCCGTGTGCGAGACCGTGTGCGGCGAGGCGCCCTGCCGCGTCAAGCCCGTCGCCGTGATGGACGAGTTCGGCGTCTCCGGCCCCGCGCTCGACCTGCTCGAGCTGTACGGTCTGAACGCCGAGACGATCGCGAAGCGCGCCCGTGAGCTGATGTAATTTCCAACCCAATACGCCGCGGCGCGGCCGGTTTGTCACCCAGACCGGCCGCGCCGTTTTTTCGCCTGTTTCGCGGCCGTTCTTTTGTAAATTTTCCGTCTTTTCTCTACGCAAACGGGCCGCAATATGGTATACTGTATAAAATAAGCGAAAGGCGGGTGACGGGCGATCAGACGCTATGTTCGCTATGCTGTGCTGACGGTCATCCTCGCGGCCACGCTGACGGCTGCGGCGGCGCTCCGACTGCCTCCGCTGCACGCGACGATGACGCCCGCGGACAGGGACGGCGTGTTCTGGAGCGAGGAGCGCGTGCTGGTCAACATCAACACCGCAACGCTTGAGGAACTGTGCACGCTGCCGCAGATCGGCCCGTCGCGCGCACAGGCCATCCTCGACTACCGGGACCGGCACGGCCCGTTCCGCTCGGTGAACGGGCTGTGCGACGTGTACGGCATCGGGGAGAAGATCCTCAGCGGCGTCCGCCCGTGGATCACGACGCAATGAAGAGAAAGTGAGCGCTGAGACAATGAGTGCAAAGCAAGACCAAAATCTGTTCATCAACCGGGAGCTGAGCTGGCTGGACTTCAACCGCCGCGTGCTGGACCTCGCCAAGGAGAAGGGCGTCCCGCTGGGCGAGCAGATGAAATTCGCCGCCATTTACGGCAGCAACCTCGACGAGTTCTTCATGGTGCGCGTCGGCTCGCTGTACGACCGCACGCTCGTCAAGGCGGTGGAGATCGACAACAAGACGGGCATGACGCCCGCGCAGCAGCTTGCGGCCATCATGCCGAAGGTGGCCGGGCTGCAGCAGCACTGCGACAAGATCGTCGCGAAGCTGTTCGAGAACGCCGCGCGCATCGGCTACCGCAAGGTGGATTTCAACGCGCTGACGAAGGAGCAGACGCACTTCTGGAAGAAATACTTCCTCACCGAGCTGCTGCCCATCCTCTCGCCGCAGATCGTCGACCGCCGCCACCCGTTCCCGTTTTTGCGCAACAACCAGACGTACATCGGCACGATCGTGAAGCAGAAGAACGAGACGTACACCTCGTTCGGCCTCATCCCCGTCAGCTCGCAGTACAGCCGCATCATCTTCGCGCAGGACGGCGGCGAGGTGACGTTCGCGCTCGTCGAGGAGCTGATCTGGCACTTCTGCAACCTCGTCTTCGGCAAAAAGGCCGTGCAGAGCAAGTGCATCTTCCGCGTCACGCGCAACGCCGACATCACGGTCGAGGAGGGCATGTTCGACCACGACGTCGACTACCGAGTCGTGATGAGCGAGCTTTTGAAAAAGCGCCGCAAGCTGGCCGCCGTGCGCCTGCTCGTGTCCCCGAAGGCCCCGCAGGAGATCGTCGGCTTTTTGTGCCAGAAGCTGATGCTGCCGCCGAACCAGGTGTTCGAGCAGAGCGCCCCGCTCGACCTCAGCTTCGCCTACAAGCTGTCGTCCCGGATGCTCGCGGACGGCCACTCCGATCTGTTCTACCCGCCGCGCCGCCCGATGCTGCCGGACGCGGATTTCAGCCTTGCGAAGGAGATCCGCAAGCGCGACGTGCTCATCCACTACCCGTACCAGAGCATGCGTCCGTTTTTGCGATTGCTGATGCAGGCGTCCGTCGATCCGGACGTGCTCTCCATCAAGATGACGCTCTACCGCATGGCGCATGAGTCGAAGATCATCGAGGCCCTGTGCACCGCCGCCGAGCGCGGCAAGGAGGTCGTGACGATCGTCGAGCTGCGCGCGCGCTTCGACGAGCAGAATAACATCGACTTCGCCCGCCAGCTCGAGGAGGCCGGGTGCACCGTCATCTACGGCTTCGAAAATTACAAGATCCACTCGAAGCTCTGCCTCATCACGCGCAAGACCGGCGAGGAGCTCGAGTACATCTCGCAGATCGGCACCGGCAACTACAACGAGAAGACGTCCGAGCTGTACACCGACCTGTCGTATATCACGACGGACCACGAGGTCGGCGAGGAGCTGGCGAACGTGTTCAATAACCTCGCCGTCGAGACGCTCACTGAGACGCGCGGCCGTCTGCTGATCGCGCCGCGCTGCTTCAAGAGCGTGCTGATGAAGGAGATGGACGCCGAGATCCGCGCGAAGAAGGAGGGCAAGCCCGCCTCCATCATCCTGAAATGCAACTCCATCAGCGACAAGGACATCATCGAGAAGATCAGCGAGGCCTCGTGCGCGGGCATCAAGGTGAAGATGATCGTGCGCGGCATCTGCTGCATCCGCGCGGGCGTGCCCGGCCTGACGGAGAACGTCAGCGTCCGCAGCATCGTCGGCCGCTATCTGGAGCACAGCCGCATCTATGCGTTCGGTACCGGCGCAAAGCGGCGCGTCTACATCGCCTCGGGCGACTTCCTCACGCGCAACACGCAGCGTCGTGTCGAGGCGGGCGTGCTTGTCACTGACCGCGTGCTCGTCAAAGAGCTGATGAGCATCCTCGAGATGCAGCTCGCCGACAACGTCAACGCGCGCGAGATGCAGCCCGACGGCACATATACGAAGGTGAAGCCGCGCGAGGGCGAACCGCCGCTCGACAGCCAGCTCGGCATGTACGACCTCCTGAAGGACGCGTGGCGTCTGCCCGAATCCATCCGCGAGATCCCCATCCCCGACGAGGCGGTGCCGCTGACAGACCGTCCCGCCGCCGAGGCGGAACAGCTTGCCCCGCAGCCGGCGGAAGAGCAGCCTGCGGAGAAAGAGCCGGTGCAGCCGGCCGCGCAGGCTGCGCCGGAGGCGCCCGCCCCGAACGGGGAGGCACCGAAGAAAAAGTCGGATCCCCGCGCGGAGGCGCGCGCCTACGTCGAGAAGCGCCGCGCCGCGCCCGCGGCACGCACGGCGCCGGCCCGTGCCCGTGTGCGCGCACGCCGCATCGCGCGCTCCCGCGCATCGCTGCTCGCGTCGCTCGGCAAGCTGATCCGCAAACGCTGAAACCACTGACGCGCACGGCGCGCCGCGAGACGTCTCGCGGCGCGCCGTTGTTCTATCCGTCCCGCCCGCCTCATATGTATCATGCAGGAAAGGACGGGACAAACCATGTGGGAGAACACTTCGCAAACGCAGCAGCCGCAGCAGGCCGCGCCGCTGCTCAAAAAGCCTGTCAAGGAGGAATCGGACGCGCTTTTGCTCGTGCAATCCGTCCTGTGCCTCGCGGCGGTGCTCGTGTGCGTGGCGCTGCGCACCGTGCTGCCGGGCGCGTGGGAACAGCTGCGCGCCGAGGGCTCCGCGATTCTGAGCACAGGCCTCGGCTTTGAGGCCGACATCGAGTTCTCGCGCTTTGCCGAGGAGGCGATGCGCCGGATCGAGACGGGCCTTGACGGCCTCGTCGGCAGCGCCGCGCAGCCGGACGCCATCGGCGGCTTCACGTTCGAGGCGCTGCAAAGCCGTGAGGTCCCGGCCGGCGCTTCGCTCGAGCCGGTCGAGCTCGACGGCACGTTCACGCTGCCGGTCTCCGGCCGCGTCACGTCGCCGTTCGGCTTCCGCGTCAACCCGCTGACGGGCGGCGACGAGTTCCACCTCGGCACGGACATCTCCGCCGCCGCCGGGACGCCCGTCGCCGCCGCGCGCGCCGGGCAGGTCACGCGCACGGGCTACACGGCCGGGCGGGGAAATTACGTCGTCGTGCGCCACGGAAACGGCGTGCAGACGTTGTATCAGCACCTCACGTGCGGCCTCGTGCGCGCGGGCGAGATCGTGCGAGAGGGGCAGATCATCGCGCTCTCGGGCGAGACGGGCAACGTCACCGGCCCGCATCTGCACCTCGAGCTAATCGTCGACGGCGTCTGCGTCGATCCCGCCTGTGCCTTCCCGCAGCTCGCCGGATGACGCGCTCCGACCGCGTGTGCGCGGCGGCGTTCTTCGGCGCCGCTGCGCTCGGCATGATCTTCGACGGAACGGGGCTGTGGCGCATGGCGCTCGCCGCCGCGCTGATGCACGAGGCGGGCCATCTGGCCGCCTACGCGCTGTGCGTCCGCGGATCGCCGCCGGTGCGCTTTCGCGTCGGCGGCATCGCGCTGCGCGGGACAGAGCGCCTCTCCCGCCGGGCAGAGCTTGCCGTCCTCGCGGCCGGGCCCGCCGTCAACCTGCTTGTT
>CALXIU010000226.1 GCA_944388415.1 uncultured Ruthenibacterium sp.
GCCCGGTAGTTCAGTTGGTTAGAACGCTAGCCTGTCACGCTAGAGGTCGTGAGTTCGAGCCTCATCCGGGTCGCCATTTGCCTCTGTAGCTCAGTTGGTAGAGCAGGGGACTGAAAATCCCCGTGTCGGTGGTTCGATTCCGCCCGGAGGCACCATTTTGCGGCTTTAGCTCATCTGGTAGAGCGCCACCTTGCCAAGGTGGAGGTAGCGAGTTCGAGCCTCGTAAGCCGCTCCAAACAACAAATCCGCCGCAGCATCAATCCGGCGGATTTGTTTATATGGTGCCGTAGCCAAGTGGTAAGGCAACGGTCTGCAAAACCGTTATGCACCGGTTCAAATCCGGTCGGCACCTCCAAAAAGACAAGCGCTCGCACGCTTGTCTTTTTTGTGCTGACGAAGCCGCCGCCGCGCAGAAGAATCCTGCGCGCGTTTCTTGACGCGACGCGTGCAGATGGAGTACTATAAAGGAAAGAAAGCGGCGGCGGAATGAGATCCGCTGTCGCCGTTTTTGTGGCAGTATACAAAACCGGGGGAGCGAAATGAAACAGGAACCGTCGGCCAAAGGCCTTTTTTTTGATCTGCACATTCACACGAGCGCGGTCAGCCGCTGCGGAATGATCCCGCCGGAGGACGTCACCGGGCTGTACGCGGCGGCAGGATACACCGGCATTGCGATCACCGACCATTTTTTCAAAGCATACTTCGACTCGCTGGGCGATCTTCCGTGGGAGGCGAAGATCGACCGCTATCTCGAGGGCTACCGCCGCGCGAAGCAAAATTCCCACGGTCTGAATGTGTATTTGGGCATGGAGTACCGCAACACGTGCACAGACGACGACTTTCTTGTGCTGGGCCTCACAGAGGAGTTTTTCTATACGCATCCGGAGACGTATCTCCTGCCGTGGGAGAAAGCGTTTGACCTGTTCCACCAAAACGATGCGGTCGTGATCCAGGCGCACCCATGCCGGATGCGCCTTGTGCAATATTCGAACGGCCGCTTGAACAAGGATTTTCTGGGCATTGAAATGCTGCGTTATCTCCGCGAGCATCCCGGCGTCCCCCGCATAGACTGGAATGAGGGCATGGAAAAGTTCAGACAGGGCGAGACAGAATTGTTCCGCTCTCCCGTTTTCCTTCGGCTCTGTTCGCCCCGCTGCATCGACAGGCTGGATGGCGTCGAGGTTTACAACGGCAATCAGAACTGGATGCAGGACCCGGCCGAGGTGGCGTGGCTCTGCGAAGAGCACCCGGAGCTGTTTCGCATCTCATCTTCCGATTTTCATGCCGTCCAGCACTGCGCGCGCGGCGGGATCGAACTTCCGTTTGTCCCCGAAAACGACAGGGAACTCGCGTCTGCGCTCAGGAGCAGAAAAATCGTCAGGCTGCTGACGTCGCGCGCATGAGCGCTGAATTTCAAAATCAGAAAAGGTGAAACAATGGAATTGATGATCGCAAAGGGCGCATCGCTGCGTCAGGCGGAACAGCTTTACCTTGAGGCGTTTCCCGCCGCGGAGCGCAAACCGTTCGAAATGTTGGTGGAGTTGCAGAAAAACGGTCGGGGCATGATCTTTGCGGCCGCGGACGAAGAGCGGTTTCTGGGGCTCGCGGTGGTGCTTTTGTGGGAGGACATCGCGCTGCTTGATTATCTGGCCGTTGCGCCGGAGGGCAGGGGACAGGGCACCGGCAGCGAGGTGCTCCGACTGCTGGCCGCACGATTCCCGGACAAACGCATCCTGATCGAGATCGAACTGCCCGAAGAAAACGCCCCGGACAACGCTCAGCGCGCGCGCCGTAAGCGGTTTTATCTGCGCGCGGGTTTTGTGCCGATGGAAGTCCGCATCTCGCTGGGCGGCGTCCCGATGGAACTGCTCAGCCTCGGCGGAAGCGTGAGCTGGGAGGAATACCGGCGGCTTCAGGCTGGTCTCATCGGCGAAGAACGCGTGCAGAAGCTGCTCCATCTTCATCGTCTGGAAGTGTGAGGCCCAAATGATCTGAAGCCGCTGAACGCGAAAAAAGAAAAACGGCTTGCCGTCTCCGCATGGGCAGACGGCAAGCCGTTTTGATGAAATACGCGCTCATGTTGCGGGAAATGCTTCTGTGACGGTCAGAACGCCGCCCGCCACGCGAAAGCGGATCTCCCATCCAGCAAACTGCATCCCGTAGACGCGCGCCGGGTCGCGCTGGTACGCGGGGCGCGGGTCGCACGAGAGCACGTCCAGCAGCGCCTTCCGTTTTTCCGCCGGGAACGCGCCGAGCGCCTCCGGCGGGCAGCGGACGGCCAGCCGGTCGTCCGCGTGCGCCTGGCCGAACCCGCCGCGCGCGTCGGGAAAGCTGTCCGCATAGGGGAGATACGGCTTGACGTCGTACACCGGCGTGCCGGTCACGAGGTCCGCGCCGCGGATGTACAGCACAGGCCCCTCTGGCGTGTCCGGCTCCACGCGCGCGAGGCGCACGCACGACAGGCCGATGGCGTTCGGCCGGTACGGCGAGCGCGTCGCAAACACGCCCACGCGTTCGTTCCCGCCGAGGCGCGGCGGCCGCACCGTGGGGCTCCAGCCCTCGCGCACAGCCTGCGAGAACTGCCACACAAGCCAGATGCGGTCGAACTGTTCCAGGCCGCGCACGGCCTCCGGCGCGCGGAACTCCGGTTCGAACACCACGCGCCCCTCCAGCCCGTCTACAAGTCCGCTCTGGCGCGGTACGCCGAACTTGGTACCGAAATCAGTTTCGACATGCGCGATCACGCGCAGCGTATGAAGTTCCAAGCCGGACAACTCCTTTCAAAAAGATCCCGCCGCTTCGCCAGAAGCGGCGGGATCTGCTTTTCAGCTGTTGCGCACGCGGTAGCCGAGGCTCATCAGGCTGTCGCCCAGATGCACGTTTTCCACCGTGACCCCCTCAAATGCAACGGACAGGTCGTAATGGCTGAAGTTCCAGAAATTCCGGATCCCCAGCCCCACGAGCTGCGGCGCGATCTCCTGTGCGCTTGTGCGCGGGATGCACAGCACCGCCACGTCCGGCTTGTAGAGGGAGCAGAACTCGTTCAGATTGGCGATGTCCTGCACCACAAGACCGCTCAGCTGCTGGCCGATCTCCTTCGGGCTTTTGTCGAACGCCGCGATCAGGCGGTATCCGCGCGCCTCACCGGTCAGATAGCCGGAGATGGCCCGGCCGAGCCGGCCCGTGCCGATGAGAATGGTGTCCAGCGCACGTTCGCTGAACAGAAGTTTCGAGATCTCCTCCAGAAGAACGTCGACCTGATAGCCGATGCCCTGCTGGCCAAAGCCGCCGAAACAATTGAAATCCTGACGCACCTGTGACGCCGTCGTGCCCATGACGCGCGCCAGCTCGCTGGACGACACCTTCACGACGCCGTTCTGATGCATCTCGGTGAGGTAGCGGTAATATTTCGGCAGACGTTTGATCACAGGGAGAGAGACTCTGTTCTGATTTGGCTCAGGCATCCTGTAATCCCTTCCTTTTTGAGCGGACAGTTCACAGCGCCGAGATCGTCCGCATCACGTAATCGCCGAATTCCGTGCACGTGCAGCCCGTGTCGCGCCCCGTGATCACGAGGGCTTTTTCCTCGAACATACACTTGTCCAGCGCGGCAGTCAGCTTGTCGGACTCGGCCTGATAGCCGATGTGCGACAGCAGCATCGCCGCGGCGCGCAGCATGCTGCACGGATCCGCGTACTGGCCGCGGCCCTCTTTCATCATGCGCGGCGCGGAGCCGTGGATGGCCTCGAACATCGCGTAGCGCTTGCCGATGTTGCCCGAGCCGGCGGTGCCGACGCCGCCCTGGAACTCCGCGGCCTCGTCGGTGATGATGTCGCCGTACAGGTTCGGCAGCACGAACACCTGGAAATCCTTGCGGCGCTTCTCGTCCACGAGCTTCGCCGTCATGATGTCGATGTACCAGTCGTCCGTCGTGATGTCGGGATATTTCTCGCCCACGGCCTGGCACAGCTTCAGGAACTTGCCGTCGGTGGCCTTGACGATGTTCGCCTTCGTGACGATGGACACGCGGTTCTTGTGGTTCTTGTGCGCGAAGTCATACGCCAGCTCCGCGATGCGCTGCGTGCCGTCCGTCGTCGTGACGGTGAAGTCGACCGAGATGCCGTCCTCCGTCTCGAAACCGCACGAACCCAGCGTGTACGCGCCCTCGGTGTTCTCGCGGAAGAACGTCCAGTCGATGCCCTGCTCGGGCACCTTCACCGGGCGCACGTTCGCAAACAGGTCCAGCTCCTTGCGCATCGCGACGTTCGCGCTCTCGATGTTGGGCCACTCGTCGCCCGCGCGCGGCGTCGTCGTCGGGCCTTTCAGGATGACGTGGCACGCCTTCAGCTCCGCCAGCACGTCGTCCGGGATCGCTTTCATCTGCGCGGCGCGGTTCTCGATCGTCAGGCCGTCGATCTCCTTGAACTCGATGCGTCCTTTCTCGACGTCCGCCGCCAGCAGGAAGCGCAGCACGCGTTCCGCCTCGTGCGTGATGATGGGGCCGATACCGTCGCCGCCGCAGATGCCGATGACGATCTTGTCGAGCTTTTCATAGTCGACGAAATCGCCCTGCGCGCGCATCGCCGCGACGCGCTTTTTCTGGCTCTCGAGCAGAGCGCCGAATTTTTCCTTTGCCTCTTCGATGTTGACCATAGTCTCTCTCCCTCGATTGATTTTTATTTGTTTTGTTCTCTCGTGTAGTTCAGCAGTCCGCCCGCGCGGATGACCTTCGCCTGGCGCTCGCTGATGTCGCAGCGCAGCACAGCGCGCTCGCCCGTCGTCTCATTGACCAGCGTGATGTCGCCGCCCTCGAGGCCGGCGAACACGTTCTCAAGGCGCAGCGTGCCGTTCAGCGAGCTCTTGTCGCAGTCGGCCGGATCCTTGAACTCCAGCGGCAGGATGCCGGCATTGACGAGGTTCGCCTTGTGGATGCGCGCGAAGCTCTTCGCCACGACGGCGCGGATGCCGAGGTACAGCGGCACGAGCGCCGCGTGCTCGCGGCTCGACCCCTGGCCGTAGTTCGCGCCGCCGACGATGAAGCCGCCGCTCGCGGCCATTGCGCGCGCCGGGAACTCGGGGTCGCACACCTCGAAGCAGTAGTTCGCGAGGTGGGGAATGTTGGAGCGGTACGGCAAAATCTTGCTGCCCGCGGGCATGATGTGGTCGGTAGTGATGTTGTCGCCGACCTTCAGCAGGCACGGCAGCGACATCGTATCGTCAAGAGGAATGGCCTGCGGCAGCGGCTTGATGTTCGGGCCGCGCAGCACCTCCACCGCGTCCGCCTCCTCGGGCGTGGCGGGCAGGTCCACCATGTTGTCGTTGATGGGGAAGTGGTCGGGCATCGCGACCGCCTCGCCGACGGGCACGGTGCGCGGGTCGGTGAAGTAGCCGGTCAGGCAGCTCGCGGCGGCCGTCTCCGGGCTGACGAGGTACACGCTCGCGTCGCGCGTGCCGCTGCGGCCTTCAAAGTTGCGGTTGAACGTGCGCAGCGAGACGCCCGCGGAGTTCGGGCTCTGTCCCATGCCGATGCATGGGCCGCACGTCGATTCCAGAATGCGCGCGCCCGCGTTGAGCAGGTCGGTCAGCGCGCCGTTTTCCGACAGCATCGAGAGCACCTGGCGCGAACCCGGCGCGATGGCGAGGCTGACGTCGGGGCTGACGGTCTTGCCCTTGAGCATCTTCGCGACCGTCATCAGGTCGGTGTAACTCGAGTTCGTGCAGCTGCCGATGCACACCTGGTCGACCTTTGTCATGGCGAGGCTGCGAACGGGCTTGACGTTGTCCGGGCTGTGAGGGCACGCAGCCAGCGGCTCCAGCGTGGACAGGTCGATCTCGATCACCTCGTCATACTCGGCGTCGGGATCGGAGGCAAGCGGGATGAAGTCCTCCTCGCGGCCCTGCGCCTTCAGGAACGCGTGCGTGACCTCGTCGGATGGGAAGATGCTTGTCGTCGCGCCCAGCTCCGCGCCCATGTTCGTGATCGTCGCGCGCTGCGGCACCGTCAGCGTCTTGACGCCCTCGCCGCCGTACTCGATGATCTTGCCCACGCCGCCCTTGACGCTCATGACGCGCAGCACCTCAAGAATGACGTCCTTCGCGGACACCATCGGCTGCAATGCGCCCGTCAGCTTGATGAGCGTCATCTTCGGATAGGGGATGTAGTATGCGCCGCCGCCCATCGCGACCGCCACGTCCAGACCGCCGGCGCCCATCGCCAGCGCGCCGATGCCGCCCGCCGTGGGCGTGTGGCTGTCGGAACCGATCAGCGTTTTGCCGGGCTTCGCGAAGCGCTCCAGATGCACCTGATGGCAGATGCCGTTGCCGGGGCGCGAGTAGCGCACGCCGATCTTCTTCGCGATCGTGCGGATGAATCGGTGGTCGTCCGCGTTCATGAAGCCGCTCTGCAGCGTGTTGTGGTCGATGTACGCCACCGACAGCTCGGTGCGCACGCGGGGGATCCCCATGGCCTCATATTCGAGATACGCCATCGTTCCCGTGGCATCCTGCGTCAGCGTCTGGTCGATGCGAAGCCCCACCTCGCAGCCGGGCGCGGCCTTGCCGTCCACCAGATGCGCGTCGATGATCTTCTGCGCGATTGTCTTTCCCATTTGTCTGCCTCCTTGCAATGCGCGCCTCTCCGCGGGGAAGCGGCGCGCAGCGTTGTATCCATGTAGACTTTACCTTGATATATCATACCCTCTTTTTCTCATATTGTCAAATAAATAACGCACTCAGAAGCGCGAGATTTTTGTGCATATTGTGTGATTATTGAGGCAATATAATCCGTGAGAAAAAGGGAGGAGACAAAAATGGGTTTCACGCAGAAAAATGAGCGGGAAGGCGCGCCCGAGACTGAGGGCGCGCAGCAGGACTATCTTCTGGAGATGGGCTCCGTGCTGCGCACGCGCGGGCGGCACGCCATCCACTGCCTGACGGTGATCGGGCAGATCGAGGGGCACTCTCTTGCACCGCAGAGCCAGAAGACGACGAAATACGAGCATGTCATCCCGCAGCTCGTCGCCGTGCAGGAGGATCCGCAGACCGAGGCGCTGCTTGTGATCCTGAACACGGTCGGCGGCGATGTGGAGGCGGGGCTCGCGCTGGCAGAGCTGATCGCGGGCGTGACGAAGCCGTCCGCGACGCTGGTGCTCGGCGGCGGGCACTCCATCGGCATCCCGCTGGCAGTGTCGGCGCGGCGCAGCTTCATCGTGCCGACGGCCACGATGACCATTCACCCGGTGCGTCACTCCGGCCTCGTGCTGGGCGTGCCGCAGACGCTGCGCTATTTTGAACAGATGCAGCAGCGCATCACGGGATTTGTCGCGAGCCATTCGTCCATCACGGAGGAGCGCTTCACGCAGCTGATGATGCACACGGGTGAGCTGGTGATGGATGTGGGCAGCGTGCTGGACGGCGAGGCCGCCGTGCGCGAGGGCCTGATCGACGAGCTGGGCGGCCTTGCCGATGCACTGAAATATCTGTACCGTGAGCTGGACGAAGAAGAAAAGTAGACCTCTTTTCCATTTTACAAACAGGGTGGCGTGTGCTATACTAAACCTACGTATCGAATTTTGACGTTCCCGCCGGGGAGCGGGACAATGACAGGGTGGGTTTATGGCAGCAAAGCAAAGCGGCAAGACCGCGCAGCGCCGCACAAAGACGAGCGGCGGCGCTCACGCAGGGTCGGCAAAAAAGAAAAATAACGGCGGCAAGAGCGCACGGACTGCGCGCCCCGATCTGGACGAGAAGTGGAGCATTCTGCTCTTCGGCGCGGGCATTGTGGTCCTTGCGCTTACATATGTGCCGGGCTCGGCCGGGTGGGCATGGCTGCGTACCAATGTTCTGTTCGGCCTGCTGGGGATCTCCGCGTACCTCCTCGGTCCGCTCATGCTGTACGAGGCCACGCTGGTCGCGCTGCGCCGTCCCGTGTGGGGGCCGATGATCAAAGGCGCGCTGCTGATGGCCATCGTCTCCGGCGCGTTCCTTGTGTTTTCCGGCAAGGATATGTCCGCGTATACCTTCGCCACCGGCATCCCCGCGCTGCATGCCACGGGGGCGGTCCGGTGGGGGACGGGCGGCGGTGTGCTGTCCGCGCTGTTCGGCTGGACGCTTCTGGCGCTGTGCGGCCGTCCGGGCGCGAACATTCTGCTCGTGGTGGGCGTGCTCGTGGCCGTCATGCTGCTGACAAATTGCACGCCGGCGCACATTTATTACTTCCTGTCGCGCCGTGCGAACGGGGCGCGCGACACGCTGCGTGAGACAGCCGCCGCACGCGCCGAGCGCGCCGCCGAGAGGGAGGCGCTGGAAGCCGCGCGCCTGGCGGAGGAGGCGTCTTCGCCGATCGATGAGAACGCTTACGCCGGAGCCAAGGCCGCGCGGGAGGCGCAGCCGGAGACTCACGCCGCGATCGACATCGACCTCGGGCCCGATCTGCCGATGGAGCACCCCACGGGGCAGACGGTGGAAAAGGCGGAGATCGGCCCGGGCGGCACGTTCGGGCTGGAGGCGCTCAATGAGCTTGGCCGTCACGCCGTGCAGAGCGCAGCCGCCGAACAGCCGGCACAGCCGGACGGCACAGAGCCTGACGGAGCGGACGGTTCGGACGGCGAGGTGCCCGCCGCGCCGCAGGAATCGCCCGCGCCGTCCCTGGACTCCATCGTCGCCAGGGCTGCGGGAACGCCCGCCGCGCCGCGGCCCGCGGCCGCGCCCGAGGAGGCCCCGCAGGCGGCCAGCTACGCCTATCCGCCGCTGAGCCTCTTCCAGAAACAGAAGCCGGACGACGTCGAGGGCGTGCAGGAGGAACTGCGCACGAACGCTGAGCTGCTTGTCAAAACGCTGGAAAGCTTCGGCGTGCGAACGCGCATCATCGATATCAGCCGGGGCCCGTCCGTCACGCGGTATGAGCTTCAGCCTCTCGCGGGCGTCAAGATCAGCCGCATCACCGGCCTTGCGGACGATATCGCGCTGAACCTCGCGGCCACGGGCGTGCGTATCGAGGCGCCGATCCCCGGAAAGGCCGCCGTCGGCGTCGAGATCCCGAACAAGCACCGCACGACAGTGACGATCCGCAGCATCTTCGAGTCGCCGGAGTTCACGCAGAGCCGCGCGCCGCTGACGTTTGCGCTGGGCATGGACATCGCGGGCCAGTGTCAGGTGGGCAATCTCGCGAAGATGCCGCATCTGCTCATCGCGGGCACGACCGGTTCCGGCAAGTCCGTGTGCACGAACTCCATCATCATGAGCCTTTTGTACCGGTGCTCGCCGGACGTGCTGCGCATGATCCTGATCGACCCGAAGATGGTCGAGTTCACGCAGTACAACGGCATCCCGCACCTGCTGATGCCCGTTGTCACCGAGCCGCGAAAAGCCGCGGGCGCGCTGGGGTCCGCCGTGGCGGAGATGGAAAAGCGTTACCGGATGCTGGCCGACAACGGCGTGCCGAACATTGAGGAATACAACGCCCTCGCCGAAAACGACGCGGCGCTCGAGAAGATGCCGTATATCGTCGTCGTCATCGACGAGCTGGCCGATCTGATGATGGTCGCCGGCAAGGAGGTCGAGGACTACATCTGCCGCATCGCGCAGAAGGCGCGCGCCGCGGGCATGCATCTCGTCATTGCCACGCAGCGCCCGTCCGTCGACGTCATCACCGGCCTCATCAAGGCCAACATCCCGTCGCGCATCGGACTGTCCGTCATGAGCCAGGTCGACAGCCGCACCATTCTCGACACGGCCGGCGCGGAAAAAATGCTCGGCAACGGCGACATGCTGTACAAACCCGTCGGCATCAACAATCCCATCCGTGTGCAGGGTACGTTTGTCCGCTCGGGCGAGATCCGCGCCGTCATCGAGTTCTTGAAAAAACACTCCGGCGCGGATTATGACGAGACCATGATCGCCGAGATGGAAAAGCGCGCCGCGCCCGACAAGGGCGAGGGCGGCGGCGAGGAGGGCGGCGACCGCGACCCGATGTTCGAGACGGCCGTCGAGACGGTCATCGAGGCCGGTCAGGCGTCCACCAGCTTTTTGCAGCGCCGCTGCAAGCTGGGCTACTCGCGTGCCGCGCGCATCATGGATGAAATGGAGCAGATGGGCGTCATCGGCCCGTCCGAGGGCTCGAAGCCGCGTCAGGTGCTCATCTCGCGCCAGCAGTGGATCGAGATGCTGATGGCCAAGGGCGGCGAGGAGTGACGCAAACACATCGGAGGGATCGTATGAACGAGGAATTTCTGCCGCTGTGCCGCGCCGACATGGAATCGCGCGGCTGGGCATATGTCGACTGCGTCGTCGTCACCGGCGACGCGTACGTCGACCACCCCAGCTTCGGCGCGGCCATCATCAGCCGCGTGCTCGAGGCCGAAGGCTACCGCGTCGGCATCATCAGCCAGCCGGACTTCACAACGTGCGACAGCATGAAGGAGTACGGCCGTCCGCGCGTCGGATTTTTCATCGGCGGCGGTAACGTCGACAGCATGGTGGCGCACTACTCCGTTGCAAAGCGCCGCCGCGACCGCGACGAGTACACCCCCGGCGGCGTCGCGGGCAAGAGGCCAGACCGCTGCGCCACGGTGTACACCCGCCTCGCGAAGCAGGCATATCCGGACAGCCCCGTCGTGCTCGGCGGCCTCGAGGCGTCGCTGCGCCGCTTCGCGCACTATGACTACTGGTCCGACACGGTGATGCCCAGCATTCTGGAAGCGTCCGGCGCGGATATCGTCTCGTTCGGCATGGCCGAGCATCAGACGCGCGAGGTCGCGCGCCGTCTCGCAGCGGGCGAGGACGTCCGCGCGATCACCGACGTCGCGGGGACGTGCTATCTGACCGACTTCGCAAATCTGCCCGCGTCTTACGCCGAGTGCGCGTCGTTCGCGAAGGTGTCTTCCGACAAGACGGCATACGCCCGCGCGTGCCGCATCCAGATGGACAATCAGGACTCCGCCGTCGGCAAGATCGTCGTGCAGAAGCAAAGCGAACGATACCTTGTGCAGAACCCGCCCGCCGTACCGCTGACGCGCCGCGAACTCGACGAGGTCTATGCGCTGCCGTTCACGCGCCGCGTCCATCCGTCCTATGAAAAACTCGGCGGAGTCCCCGCCATTGAGGAGGTCGAGTTCTCGATCATTCACAACCGGGGCTGCTTCGGCGGGTGCAATTTCTGCGCCATCACGATGCATCAGGGGCGCCGCGTCACCAGCCGCAGCGCCGACAGCGTCGTGCGCGAGGCCGAGGAGCTGACGCACATGCCCGGCTTCAAGGGCTACATCCACGACGTCGGCGGCCCCACGGCCAACTTCCGTCTGCCCAGCTGCGGCAGGCAGATGACGAAGGGCGTATGCATGAGCGGCAAGCACTGCCTCGCGCCCACGCCGTGCGAAAATCTGATCGTCGACCACTCCGAGTACCTCGGCATCCTGCGCCGCATCCGCGCGCTGCCGGGCGTCAAGAAGGTGTTCATCCGCTCCGGCATCCGGTACGACTACCTCATCCGCGACAAGGACGAGACCTTCTTCCGCGAGCTCGTGCAGCACCACATCAGCGGCCAGCTGAAGGTCGCGCCCGAACACTGCGCGCCCACGACGCTGCGCTATATGGGCAAGCCGCCCGTCGAAGTGTATAATAAGTTTGCAAAGCGGTTCTATGAGCTGACGAAGCAGGCGGGCAAAAAGCAGTACCTCGTGCCGTACCTGATGTCCAGCCACCCGGGCAGCACGCTGAAGGATGCGGTCATTCTGGCCGAATACCTTTATAAAAACAATGTGCGCCCCGAGCAGGTGCAGGATTTTTACCCCACGCCGGGCACGGTGTCGACGTGCATGTACTACACGGGCCTCGACCCGTACGCGCTCAAGCCCGTCTACGTCGCGCGCGACCCGGAGGAGAAATCCTTGCAGCGCGCGCTGCTGCAATATTACGATCCGAAAAACGCCGCGAAGGTGCGCAAGGCGCTGCGCCTTGTGCATCGTGAGGACCTGATCCCGGTGCTCACCGCACCGGGCCGCGCGCCTGTCCGCGCGCAGGCGAGGTCCCGCGCGCCGCAGCCCGTCCGCACGCAGGGACGGGGAAAAAAGCGCTGACAGGGCGGAAGAAGGGGGGAGCCGGGATGAAACATTATTTTGTGGGACAGTTCCGTTGGGGCGTCGCGCATCTCATCGCTGACGATGAGAGCGTCCTCACGGTCGACGCGGCCGCCATTCCGCCCGGCATCGGCGAGGGCGGCGATGTGCGCCTTGAAAACGGCCGCTTCATCCCGTGTCCCGACAGCGAGGCGCGCCGCGCCCGCATCTTCCGGTCGATCTGCGACGCGCTCGACGACCGGATAGACGACCCAATATAAGAAAAGGGCTCCGCGTTCCCCAAAAGGAACGCGGAGCCCCTGTTTATGCTGCCTCACAGAAAATCCGGCGCGCGGTCGAGCACGACGGCCCGGCTGCCCATATCGGCGTAACACGCGGTGAACACATCCGCGGGCACGATGATCTTTCCCACCAGCGGGTCGCACAGATGCATGAACGCGCTGTCAAAGCCCGTCAGCACGAAACAGTGCAGATTCGAATACGCTTCGATGACGGCGCCTTCTTCCGTGCGCCACCAGAAGCCGCCTTTGACAGGCGGCTCAAAATGCAGCGTGCCCCACACGATGACGGGCCGCCCCTCCAGCAGAAAGGCGATCAGCTGATCCACGTCCGCCCCCGTTGCGTCGCTCGCAACGTAGTCCGCGCCGAGATCGGCAAAATAAGCGTTCGCCGCCGTCACAATGGGCTTTGCAAAGCAATAATACGCATAGCTTTCACCGAACGGATCGCCCGCGTACGCTTCCTCGGGGTCGGGCGCGACGGCCTCATAGCCCTCAAATGTAAAATATTCATACGGAAGGTAATCGGACGCCATCGTCTCCTTCGCGACACTGAAGCCGTAGTAATTCAGCAGGGCCGTCAGGCTGGTGATCTCGCAGCTGTTCGGGAGCTCCGGCATCTGCATCACGGCTTCGACGTCCAGCTGGACTTCATCCAGCATCAGCGCTGCCGGGACGGCCGGATCGTCTTCGGTTTCAAGATCGGATCCCTCCGGCACGAGCGCCTCGGGAAGCGCGCCGGCGGACAGCAGCAGCGCCGCGCACAGCAAAAGACACGCCGCGCTTCTGCGCAGCATCCGCACGCCGCTCATTCCTGCTCACTCCCCGCAAAATTTGTCAGATCCCTGTATATTTATTATATCGTACAAATTTTGATAAAACAATTCTGCAAATTACCATTTCACAAATTCTTGACAGCAAAGTTCGACAAATGTAAAATAAAATCAGAAGTTCAACAATTGTCGAATCAGGAGGGGACACGATGAAGGAGAGCAAACGGCTGCCGGACGCGGAACTTCGCGTGATGCAGGCGCTGTGGCGCGCGGGCGGCGAGGCGACGCGCCCGGAACTGGACGGATTTCTGGCGGATGAGACGGATTGGAGCGCCACGACGGTGCTCAATCTTCTGGCGCGGCTGGAGTCGCGCGGCTTCGTCGCGCGGGAAAAGCGCGGCCGCGGCTATCTCTACCGCGCGCTCGTGACGCAGCAATCGTACCGGCAGGCCGAGTCGCGCTCGGTGCTCGAGCGCCTGTTCGGCGGCAGCGTGCGGCAGTTCGTCGCGGCGCTCGACGGAGGCAACGCGCTGACGAAGGAAGACGTGCGGGAGCTCTCCGTCTATCTTGATGAATTGCAGAAACGGGAGGAGTAAACGGAATGGAACAGCTTGTCTTCGGCGCGCTGTGGGTCAGCGCGTGCGGCGGGCTGGCGGCCGTGCTGCTGACGGCGCTCACACCGCTGCTTCAACGAAAATACTCCGCGCGGATGCGCTGCTGGGTGTGGCTGGCCATCGCGCTGTGCATGCTTGTCCCGGTGCGGCCGCAGCTGTCCGCCGCGCCCGTGCGCATCACCGTGCCCGAGGCCGTGACGCGCACGATGACGCTCGCGCCCGCGCGGCAAAGCACCGGTCAGGCGGCCTCGTCCGCCGCGCCGCAAACGCGGCCGGAGGCGGAGCAAGCGCCCGCCGCCTCTTCGCCCGCTGCGCAGCTGGAGCAGGCTGCTCCCGAAGCGCCGCAGACATCCTCGCCCGCGCAGCAGGCGCAGACTGCGCAGCCCGAGGCGGCGCAGCCGCAGACACCGCAGACGGAACCGGAGCAGCTGGAATCGGCGGAACAACCGGCGCAGCCGCTCGTCCTCACCGTCACGCCTGTGCAGCTGATCGGCGCGGCGTGGGCCGCGGGCGCGGCGCTCAGTCTCATCGTGCGCATGACCGCGTATTTTCACTGGAAACGCCGCGCGCTGCGCGCGTGCCGTCCGCTGCTGGACGTCTCGCTGCGTTCGGCGTGCGCCCGCGCGAAGGCTGCGGCGGGCTGCAGGACGCGCGTGCGCATCCGCGTGTGCGCCGCGGTGGATACGCCTGTCGTGGCGGGCGCGCTGCGCCCGTTGATGCTGTTACCGCCGCAGCTGCGCGCGGATGATGCGGCAGTGCTGGTGCTGACGCACGAATACACGCATGTGCGCCGCCGCGACGTGCTGCTCAAGGGCGCGGCGGTGCTGGCGGCGTGCGTCCACTGGTTCAACCCCGCTGTCTATGTGATGCTGCACGGCGTCTCGCGCGACGTCGAGCTCGCGTGTGACGAGGCGGTGCTCACCAGCTGCGGCGAGAGCCGGCGTGCCGCGTACGGCCGTGCGCTCATCGCGGGCGCGGGACACGCGGCGGTGTTCACGACGCAGTTTGGCGGCGGAAAGCGCGCGGTCAAACAGCGCCTCGACGCGCTGTTTCTCGGCTCGCGCCACCGCGGCGCGCTGACAGCGCTCGTGCTGGCGGCGGCCGTCGTGTGCGCTTCGGCGCTTGCGGCGTGTCAGGTGGCGAACCCGGGCGAGAGCGCGATGGTCACAAGGCCGCTCGACACCGCGATCCCCGTCACGCAGACGGAGCTGCCGACGTACACCCTCCCGCTCGGCATGTGGGAACTCGAGAGCGACGAGATGATCTTCTACGCGGGTGGGCTTGCGGATGAAGGACTCGGCGAGGCGGTCACGCTGACCGACCGCAGCGGCAATGCGATCCCCGTGCCGCTGCGCCGTTCGTCGATCGACCGATCCGACTCCGTCATGCCGCTTCTTGCGTTCGACGGGGAATACCCCGGCGCGCTTGTCGTCTGGGTGCAGGGCGGCACGCTGAACGCGATGGTGACGGAGGACGGCGAGAACTGGGCCGAGACGCCCGTCGCAACCGTCTCCGGCGCGCAGAAGCTCGCGTGCAGCCGCGTGGACGCGGCGACGATGTTCCTCGCTGCCGAGAGTGCTGACGGGACGATCATTTGGACCACGCCCGACGGCGGCGCGTCGTGGCGGCAGGCGGGGCAGCCCGTCGCCCATGCGCTCTCGGATATCCTCTTTTTCTCAGAGACAAACGGCCTGCTGCTTGTAAATGAGGAGGGAAGCACCGCTCCCGTCGTGCTCTATACCTCTGACGGGGGCGCGACGTGGGCCGAGGCGTCGTTCCCGGATCTGACGCAGGCGCTCGACATGACGCGCATCCGGGCGATGAACGCCGCGCAGCGCGACGGCACGCTGTACCTCCAGATCGGCGCGCGCTACAAAGAGGAAGACCCGGCCTCCGGCGAGCAGTTCGGCACGTTCGTTTACACGCTGTACAGCGCGGACGGCGGCGCGTCGTGGGAGTACCGGGTCCGCCCGGTCGCCGAGCGCCGCGCCGAGGTGAACGCGACGCGCAGCGTCAACCGGGACGCGCTCGCCGGCATGATGATCGAGTGCGGGACGGAGGAGGACGGCGGCGCGGTCTACTACTTGGAAGACGACGTTCAGGTCCCGTCGTTTTTGACCGGTGAGGCCACGGTGATCCGCGCGTCTGGCGGCACGGTAGAACTTCGTCAGGAGGAAACCGCGTATCAGCGCGAAGTGACGCTGGTGTACGAGGGCCTGACGGGACTGACCGTCTCGCAGGGCGACACAGTCTACTATGGCGCGCCGCTCGGCTACGGCGCGCCGGACGGAGAGGGGACGGCCTCGTTCAGCGTCCGCATCTCAAGCGGCGGCGTCGGCGTCAGCTGGAACGGTCTGTACGCGTCGACGGACGTCAAGGCCCCGCCGCTGTGCGAGGTCCCGGAGGAATTGCAGGAGTACGCCGAGCGAGCGGGCGGCGACCGCGTCGCTGTGGCGTATACGCTCGCGAACGCTCTGTTGCAGGGCGACGAGGGCGCGGTGGACGACCTCGTGTTCGGCCAGTACGCCCAGTATCACACGTTTTCCGGATTCTATGCCAACGATGCCTACCGTCTTGAATCGCTCGAGGGCTTTGTCTGCTCCGGCGCATGGATCGACGTATGGGGCGAGGATGAGAACTCCCGCGTCCTGCTGACGCTCGACGTGGTGAGCGCCGGAACGACGGGCCTCTCGGAGGGGCTTTACGTCTATGAGGTCAGAAGCCGGAGCGAGGCGGAGGAGTACGGCCCGCCCGCCGGGACGGTCACGGCGCTGTCGCCTGTTTTTACCGATCTGCCCGGGGAGGACGCGCAGCTCGCCGAAGCCGTCGCGCTGGCGCAGCACTGGCGCGCGTGGAACACCGGCGGCGCGTTCAACACACTGGACGCGGACACGCTGACGGACGGCGACGTGTTGTGCGCCGCGCTCTTTGAAAACCAGCAGAGCGGCCGCACGGAATGGACGGCCGCGGAGCTTTCGGATCTTGTCCGCCGCCTCACGGGCGTGGAGAATTACCGTCTCCAAGGCACTCCGTCCGGCATGACGGGCTATTTTGAGTGGGACGAGACGTTGGGCGTGTACCGCCTGACGGCGGGCGGCCCTGCCGGCCGTGCCCCCGCGTCGTGGAGCGCCGCGCGCACGGACGAGGGCGCCGACGTGGTCTGCACGCAGTTCGCGGACGGCCTCAGCATCGTCCCCGCGTATGAATACACGTATCACTTCGAGACACTGGACGGCAGACTCGTGCTGCGCTCGTGCAGCGTGGATTCCATCACAAAGCTGACGATGCCCGAGGTGCCCGTGACGGGCGAGGCGCTGTCGGACGAGCGCGCGCTGGCCGTGTGCCGCGCGCTGGTGGAGAACGAATCGCGCCTGCGCGCGTGGATGTTCGGCACGAACCGCCGCGTCGACGAGACGGGCACCGTGCAGCGCGCGTGGGACGGCGTACTCGTCACCTACGGCCGCTCGCTCGACTTCGCGACGGCGGCAGAGTGCGCCGAGGCGCTGCAAAACGTGTGCGCCTCGGCCGAACCGCTCGCGCTCACGGGCAAAGCGGCGCGCGTCTCGGACGGCGCGCTGACGGAGATTCCGCTGTGCGTGGAGGAAAACGGCCGCCTGTACACAGCGCAGGCGTATTTGAACGACCCCTACCGCTCTGTGGACGAGCAGGGCGTCAAGCTGGACTACGTCTCCGACGGGCGCATCGAGTTCACCGTGCCCGTCACATTGCAAAGCGGCAAAACGGTCACGGCGCAGTACGCGGCCGTCGCGGACGGCGGGCGCTGGGTGTTGGAGACGCTGTTTGCTGCGGACGAAAGCAGGTGACACAATGAGAGGTAAAACAATGAAGAAAGCATGGATCCTTCTGTGTGCCGCGGCGCTGGCGCTCTCGGCGTGCGCGCCCGCGTCCTCCGGCGCGTCTGCTCCATCGTCCGGGACGCCCGTCTCGGACGCGACAGACGCCGTGTACGAGAACCTTCGCATCCTGACGGTCGACGAGGCGCGGGCGGACGTGCAGGCGCAGATCGACGACGTCGAGCGCCTCCGGGACTCCTACGGAGGCAGCGACATCCGGTATATCAATCTGGCAGGGACCGTCGCGGCGGAGTCGCTCGGCGAGGAGTTCGGCACGCTCACGCTGAACAACGCGGCGTATGACGCCGGCGGCGTCAACGCCCTTCCGGACGGCGCGTCGGCCGTGATCGAGTGGAACGTCGCGGACGATTCGTTGCGCGTCATCTTTCAGGACGCGTCGGGCGCGACGCTGCTCGAGCTGGAGCGCGCGCCGGACGGGGAGATCCAATTCATCGCCGGAGCGCTCGGCGTCACACGCGACGAGCACGAGGCGATCGTGTACTACGCCCGCGCGCTGATCCAAAACCGCTACGCGGCGAAGGGCACGCCCGCGCCGCTCACCGTGCAGCCCGTCGCGGCGGATGCGGACGGCGACGCGATGACGGACGACGAGACCGCCGACACCGTCCGCGCGGCGCTCGCCTCCGCCGACCGCCTGATGGAGTGGGAGCGCAATGTCTGCTATGCGCTGATCGACCTGACGCAGCCGGAGCAGGGGATCGTTGTGGAATCCGGTTCCGGCAGCACGGCAATGAGACTGCTGTACCTGCCGTCGCTGAGCTTTGCCGACGAGCAGGCGTACCGCGCGGCGTATGACGCGGTTTTCCTGCGCGAGGTGCCGGACGGCGCGTATGCGCCGCCCGTCCTCGTCCGGGACGGCAGGGTCTGGGTCAGTATCACGCAGGGCGGCATCGGCGGCAGCTACGGCGTCGACCCGGAGGAGATCGAGATCGTCTCAAAGGAGCCGGGGCGCATCGCCGTGGACGTCTGGGAGACGTACAACGACTCCGGCGTCAGCGCCATCCCGCTTGTGCGCTCGCGCTACGAGCTGACGGTGCAGGATGGAAACTGGGTGGTCGACCGCGCGTCCAGCGCGCAGGACGAGGACAGCTACATGGCCGCCGCGGACGCTTGGGACGCCTGGTTCAACGCACACTACGCATATTTCACGGCGGCGGAGACAACGGATGCCGGCCTCGGCGCGCTGTGGGACGCGCTCGGCGCGGGCGAGGGCAGCTGGCGCGGCACGGAGCAGGGCGCGTGGAACGAAAACGCGACGCTCGTGTCGCCGGGCTTCACGTTCTCCGTGCAGGACGGGCGGTACTGCGTCGCGCTGTACAGCACCCTCGGCTCCGGCGCGACGACGTACATCGCCGACAGCGTCGTGACGGACGGCGCGGGAACGTACGCCGTGACCTTCGGCAGCTTCATCGGCGAGGCGATGGAGGAAAAAGCCTACGACGAGTCCCGCCGCCCGCAGCTTTGGATCAAGACAGGCGAGGACGGTGACGGCCTCGTCGAGATCGCCGGGCAGAACATGGACCAGCTCGACGGCTGGCTGTACGAGTACGAATTTGTGCCCAACTAAAGAAAAAATCCCCGGGATCATCAGTCCCGGGGATTTTCTGTCATTCCGCGAGCTTCGCCTCGCAGCGCTCGCCGTCGAACGCGCCGAGCACGGCGTTCACGACGTCGCCCGTCCTGTGCCCGAGCGCGCGGATGCGCACCGGGACGTACTCCTTCGTGTATCCGGTGAACACGCCGTGCGCGATCTGCGTCTCGAGCAGTATCTCGACATCGCCGCCCTCCATCGCGGCGATCACCTCCGCGCGCACGGCGTCGGCCTCCGCTTGCAAGCGGCGGCTGCGCTGCGCCTTGACGTGCTCGTCCACCTGATCCGGCATGTCGTACGCGGGCGTGCCCTCGCGGCGCGAGAAGCTGAACACATGCACCTTCAAAAAGCCGATCTCGCGCACGAAGCGCACCGTCTCCTCGAACTCCTCGTCCGTCTCGCCGGGAAAGCCCACGATGATATCCGTTGTGAACTGCGCGCGGGGGATGGCGTCGCGCAGCTTTTTCACCACCGCGCGGTACTCGTCCGCCGTGTAGACGCGGCGCATCCGGCGCAGCACCGCCGTGCACCCGCTCTGCAAGGAGAGATGAAACTGCGGGCACAGTTCGCCGACACACGCCAGCCGCGCGATCTCCGCGTCCGTCATCAGGTCCGGCTCAAGGCTCCCCAGCCGGATGCGCCGCAGCCCCTCGACCGCCGAGGCTCTCTGCACCAGCTCGCCAAGGCTCGTGCCCGTGTCCTTGCCGTAGCTTGACAGGTTGATGCCAGACAGCACCGCCTCCGCGTACCCGGCCTTCGCCAGCACGGCCAGCTCCTTCAAAATGCTCTCCTCGGCGCGGCTGCGCACCGGCCCGCGCGCGCGGGGGATGACGCAGTACGCGCACCGGCGGTCGCACCCGTCCTCGATCTTCAAAAACGCGCGTGTGTGGCCCTCGAAGCGCTCCATCGGCAGCTCCTCGAACGCCTCGCCCTTTTCGTGCGGCGCGATGTCCACGATGCGCTCGCGCGTCTGCAAAAAGCGCAGCACGTCGTCCAGAATGCGCCCGCGCGCCTTCGCGCCCGTCACCACGTCGGCCTCGGCGATGCCCGCGGCTTCGTCCGCGAACGCCTGCGGATAGCAGCCCGTCAGAACCGTCACGGCCTCCGGGTGCTCGCGCTTTGCGCGGCGCAGCCACTGGCGGCTCTTTTTGTCGCCGCCCGCCGTCACCGTACAGCTGTTGACGACGTACACATCCGCCGCCTCGCCCGGCGCGGCCAGCGTGAAGCCGTTCGCGCAGAACAGCTGCTCCAGCGCGCCCGTTTCGTTCTGGTTCACCTTGCACCCGAGCGTGTAAAAAGAAATCTTCACAATTGTCCACCTCACCCATGATTATAGCGAAAGACGGATAAAACGTAAAGCATCCCCATAAGATTTGGAATGAAAGGGGGAGAAACCATGAAACACAAACTGACGGCGCTCGCTCTTGCGCTGGCCGTGGCGCTCGCCGCCGCGCCCGCGTTCGCGCAGGAGGAAGGGGAGCAGGCGCAGAACACCGCGCGCATCGAGCTGCCCTCGTTCGACGTGCCGTGCCGCAACGCCATCCTCGTGTGCGCCGACACCGGCGACATCCTGTATGAAAAGGCGGCCGACGAGGCCGTCCCCATCGCGTCCATCACGAAGGTGATGACGCTGCTGCTCGCGCTCGAGGCCGTCCAGAATGGCGCGATCACGATGCAGGACATCGTGCCCATCAGCGAGCACGCCTACGGCATGGGCGGCAGTCAGATCTGGCTCGAGCCGGGGGAGCAGTTCACGCTCGACGAGCTTGTGAAAGCCATCTGTGTGTGCTCCGCCAACGACGCCGCCGTCGCCGTGGCCGAATATGTGGGCGGCTCCGAGCCGGCGTTCGCAGAGATGATGAACCGCCGTGCCGCCGAACTCGGCATGACGAACACCCATTTTGTCAACGCCTGCGGGCTGGACGAGGAGGGACACGTCTCGAGCGCGCGCGACGTTGCGAAGATGTCCGCCGCACTGCTGGCACACCCGATCATCCTTGAGTACTCGCAGATCTGGACGGACTCGCTGCGCGGCGGAGCCACGCAGATGGTCAACACAAACAAGCTGCTGAAGACGTACCCCGGCATCACGGGCCTCAAGACGGGCACAACGTCGAAGGCCGGCGTGTGCATCACGGCGACGGCGGAGCGCGACGGGATGCACCTCATCGCCGTCGTGCTCGGCTCGACGACGGGCGAGGAGCGCTTCGAGGCGGCGGCGCAGCTGCTCGACTACGGCTTTGCCACGTACGCGGAGGCCGAGTTCCCGCAGCTGCCACAGCAGTTCGGGGCGCTTGCCGTCGACGGCGGCGCGCAGCGCGAGGTGGAGCTGTCGTTCGAGACGCCGCCGTATGTGCTCGTGCGCAAGGGCGAGACCGCGAGCCTGAGCGCCCGCTGCGAGCTGCCGCCATCCGCCGCCGCGCCCGTCGAGGAAGGGCAGCAGCTCGGTTCCGTGACATTGCTCTGCGGTGAACAGGAACTGGCCGTCTATCCCGTCACGGCGGCGCAGAGCGTCGGCCGCATGACGTTTTCCGCCGCATGGCGGCAGCTTTGCGCCGCTCTTTTTGCCGTGTGAGACGGCGGGCGGGTTCGGGAAAAAGTATTTACAAAACGCGCCGCTTGTGAGATAATACTGACAGAACCATCTGAAACTGGTTTAGATTGGAGGCACTTGTCCATGAGTGTGAAGTTGAATGTCAGGCATCTCGCAAAATTTGTCAGCGACGACGAGTTTTCGGCCATTTTCCCGCAGGTAAAGACCGCGCACGACACGCTGTGCGCCAAAAACGGACCGGGAAATGATTTCCTCGGCTGGGTCGATCTCCCTGTCGATTATGACAAGGAGGAGTTTGCCCGCATCGAGAAGGCCGCGGCAAAGATCCGCAGCGATTCCGACGTCCTCGTCGTCATCGGCATCGGCGGCAGCTATCTCGGCGCGCGCGCGGTCATTGAAGCCGTGAAGGGTCCGCTGCACAACGCCGTGGACAAAGAGTCGCCTGAGATCTATTTCGTGGGCAATTCCATCTCCCCGTCCTATCTGCGCGACGTCATCGACCTGTGCGAGGGCAAGGACGTGTCCGTCAACATCATCTCCAAGTCCGGTACCACCACCGAGCCCGCCGTGGCGTTCCGCGTGTTCAAAGCGCTTCTGGAGAAGAAGTACGGCAAGGAGGGCGCGAAGTCCCGCATCTATTCCACGACTGACCGCGCCCGCGGCACGCTGAAGGAGCTCAGCGACGCCGAGGGGTACGAGACGTTTGTCGTACCCGACGATGTTGGCGGCCGCTTCTCCGTGCTGACGGCCGTCGGCCTGCTGCCCATCGCCGCCGCCGGCTGCGACATCCGCGCGCTGATGGAAGGCGCCGCGAAGGCCCGCGAGGACTACGCCGAGTGCACGCCCGACAACGACTGCTACAAGTACGCCGCCGCGCGCAACATCCTGTACCGCAAGGGCAAGTCCGTCGAGCTGCTCGCGTGCTACGATCCGGCATTCACGCTGATGAACGAGTGGTACAAGCAGCTGTTCGGCGAGTCCGAGGGCAAGGACCAGAAGGGCATCTTCCCCGCGAGCGTGATCTTCTC